>JAYUGD010000693.1:0-4406 GCA_043767785.1 Zavarzinella sp.
GCGGACTTCGACTGTTACAACGGGGTTCGACCTCATCAGTCGCGGGGGGATCGGACGCCCGCGACGATTCCTGGGGCAGGGTGATGTTGGGGGTCAGAACGGGAGTTCTCGAACGCGGTTTTTTGGTCGTGTGTATGGGGTCCACTGTACCATCAGTAAGCTGATGCAGCATGTACGATGGGCCGTTTTCGCCTCGGAAACCCCGAATCACGGCTTGAAGTAGCCGAACCCCTCCTGCTGCTTGCGAACGACCTCGACCGCCCCGGAGGGTGTCGTCGTGACGCCGGCCAAAAGATTGTCCTTGGGGATCGACTTGTCCCGCAACGTGTTCTCGCACGCCTCGAACCTGACTTTCGCCTTGACGAGTTCACCCACTGCCTCGGCGTGCTGGCTCTTCTCCTTCACCAACAGGTCGATCCCCGCTCCGTGGCAAACGACCACGATCTCGGCCTCCCCCGTGACCTCCTTCAGGATGTTGGCGACGTTCTTCAGGCCGTGCTTCTGCCGCTCGGCGTCCGAAAAATTGATGTGGACAACGACCTTTAACATCTTCGCGGCCTCCTTGAGCGATGGTTTGTCGTCGGCACGGGAGCCGACCGTCGCGCCGGCCAGCACCCCCACGATTCCGCCGACGACGAGTGCGAATCCGAACTTCCTCATGACACGATCCCCTAGGTTGACGGTTACCGCTCCAACACAATCGTGACGACGTGGTTGTCTTCCCCCTCGTCCTCGGCGGCCAGCCCTTTGGAGAAGTGGGTTAACTGCACTTCGATCTTCTTGATGATCGGGAATTCACGCAGCGTGCTGATGGCGATGCCGTGGGCCATCACCGACAGCGTGGTCGGCTCGCTGGCCGGCAGGCTCTTCTTGCCGACGTTACGGACGAACTCGGTAAGTTCCGGGTTGCCGATGCCCAACTCGCCCTTCTCGTAGGTCTTGGCGTCCATGAGCCAGTACCGCACGTCGGCCCGGAACCGCCGCTTGACCGGGTTGGGTTCGGGCGACCCCCTGTGGACCGCCACGTTCGTGAAGTGGATTTTCGTGACGCCGTCCCACGTCTCCGCGAGGACGACGCGGGGGGCGTCTTTCTTCGGTTCGTCGGCGTGCGAGATGGCCTGTCCCATGCGAATACCTTCCAGAAAAACAATGAGTGCGGCCGCCGCGACCGCAAGGACTGCGACACGGCGACCCCACGCGGAATTGCCCGTTGACGAATCGTGTCTCAGTCCTGCCATCGGTTACCTGCCCGCTCATTTCTTGAAGTCGGCCCTAACGATACGTCCGGGCTTGGGCGTCGTCACGGGCGAGTTCTTCGTGACCCAGTCGCGGACCATTTCGTGCTGAGTCGCGTGTTCGACCCGCGTCTCGCCCTTCGTGAGTGTTTGGTAGTTGTGGCCGCCCCCGGCCATCATCGCGTTCGTGACCACGCTGTACTCGTCCTTCGGACTCCACCGGCCTTCGGTTCGCTCGACGTGCCAGACCCTGCTGCCCTTCGCCAACTTCGGGTCGTATTGGAAGCGGATGCCCGCGACTTGGATCATGCCGCCCACCTTAACCGCCGGGTCGTCGGTGAAGACGTTCTCGACCGCCTGTTCCAGAACCTGAATAATTTGCGCCCCCGACAGCCGCATCGTGACCACTTTGCCTTCGTGCGGCACCATCTGCCGCAACTGGGCGGCGGAGATCGGCCCGGCGGGGATCGCCACCCCGTAGCCGACGCCGGGGAGCAGGGCCACGTCGGCATTCGTCCGCTCGCGGAGGATGTCGGCGAACAGCGAGTCGATGGGCGACTCCTCGTCCCGCCTGCGGGCCTCCTGGCCGGCGAGCGTCTGCGCCCGCACCAGCCACCCGCCCGCCTTACCGACGACCTCATCCATTGCCTTGGTGTGCGGCTCAAGCAAACGCTTCAGGAACCGTTCGGCGGCAGCGTCGGCCTCCACCCTGCTGTGATCCAGAAGGGTCAGGGAACAGGTGTGGGCCATGACCTTGCCCCCCTCAACGGTCAACTCCAGCCGGCCCAGGTCGGACCCGTGCGCCCCCGCCTGGACGATCAGCGTGGTGCCGACCGTCTCGGCCTCGGCCATCCGGTTGTGGCTGTGACCGCCCACGATCACGTCGATCCCCGCGACCGCCTTGGCAAGCACCTTGTCGCCGCCCAGCCCGAGGTGAGAGAGGACCACGATCAGTTCGGCCCCGTCGCTCCGCATCTTCGACAGGTAGTGCTTGACGGCGGGGACCGGGTCTTGGAACTCGACCTCGGCCACGTTCTTCGCCGCCGTCGTCCAGGCCGTCTTCGGGTAGGCCAGCCCGAGGATGCCGACCGTCACGCCGTTCCTCTTCTTGACGACGTAGGGCTTGGTGAACAGCCCCCGACCCTTGCGCTCGATAAGGTTGGCCGCGAGGACGGTGAAGCGGGCGTCCTTCATCCGCTGCCGAAGCACCTCCGTGCCGAAGTCCGGTTCGTGATTCCCGATGGACATCGCGTCGTAGCCCAAGTGGTTCAATGCCTCCACCATCGCCTTGCCTTCCGTCAGGTCGGCGATCATCGAGTCGCCGAGGAGGTCGCCGGCGTCCAGCAGGATGGTGTGCTTCGCCCCCTTCTTCGCCTGGGCGATGGCCCCGGCAAGACGCCCGAAGCCGCCGATCATCTTGTCTTTCAGGTCGCCCTCCCACCCCGTCCAGGCGGTCAGGTGGCCGTGGATGTCGTTGGTGTGCAAGATGGTTACCGTCGTCGCATTGCCCCGGTTGGCGCGGGCGGATCGTCCGCCCCAGCCGAGTAGCCCGAGGACGAACCCGCCGGCCCGATAGATAAACGACCTGCGACTCATGACTGACCCCATGTCCACTGAACGTCCCCCTGCCGACCTCGTTGGCCGGCGGGGGACAAAACGAATTCCCGACCCGGAGGAATTCGAGAGAGCGACATCCCCGGCCTTCACCGGCCTCACAAGCAGTACAGGTACGCGACCAAATCCGCCTTCTCCTCGTTGGTGAGGTTCAACTCCAGAATCAGGTTGAAGAACTCGACCGTGTCCTCCAGGGTGAGCAGCCGACCGTCGTGCAAGTAGGGCGGCGAGTCCTTGATGCCCCGCAACGGGAACGTCTTGATCGGCCCGTCCACGGCTGCCATCCGCCCGTTAATCATTTGGGGCTTGTAGAACCGCTCCACCTTCAGGTTGTGCATCGAGTTGTCGGTGAAGTACGGGGCTGCGTGACAGGTGGCGCACTGGGCCTTGCCCGTGAACAACTTTTCGCCCCGCAATTCCTGCGCGCTCGATTTCTTCGGATCGAGCTTGCCCAGGACGGTCAGGTTCGGAGCGGCGGGGAAGTCCAGGAGTGCCTGGAACTCGGCCATCGGGTGAACCTGACTGCCGCGATCCAGCACGTTCACCCCCTTCTTCGTGGCGATCACGATGTCGCCGTCGAAGTACGCCGCCCGCTGCTCGAATTCCGTGAAGTCTTCGACCGTCTTCAAGGCCCGTTGCGAGCCGAACAGACGCTGGACGTTCACGCCCCGCAAGGTCGGCGTGTCGATGCGGTGCCGGAACTCCTGGGGCCGGATGTCCCCGACGAGGTGCGTGGCCCCGTTCGTGTGGCCGTTGGCGTGGCAGTCAAAGCACGCCACGCCACGGCTCGGGCGTTCGCTGCGGCGGTCGTCCGTCAGGTTGAACTGCTGTTGCGCGAACGGAGTCACCAACAACCGCAGCCCCTCCAGTTGCTTGGGATTCAGGACGCCGTTGAACAACTCGAAGTAGTTGTCGATGGTGACGAGTTTGCCTTTCGACACGTCCCCCAAATCGAGCCGCGTCGTCAGGTACATGGGCGGGGGGAACTCGGGCAGGAAGTGGTCCGGCAAGTCGTAATCCAGATCGAACCGCGTCAAGTCTCGCCCTTCCTGCTTCTTGATCTCCTCGATGTGGAACTTGGGGAAGACCATGCCACCCTCCGGGTGATTCGGGTGCGGCAGCGGGAGATACCCGACCGGGAACAGCCCCATCTCCCTGATCTCCTCCGGGTTCATGGCGGCGAGTTTCTCCCAGGTCATGTCCTTGGGCAGTTTGGCCCGCGCCCCCTGTTGGACGCGCTTACCCCGCGACATGGCCACGCCCTTAGCCGGGCTGTCGCTCAGGTCGTATCGCTCGGCCAGCAGTGCGGCGTGCTTCTTCTCCACGTCCGGCTTGGCCGCTTTCATCCGACCCATTACCGTGGCGAATGCCTCGGTCTGATCCACGGGCATGTAGCTGGAACTCTTCTTCGGGGCGTCCTGGGCGAGGACAACGACTCCGAATCCGCCCAACACCGCCGCGATCAGAAACATCGTCTTCCACATCACAACACATCCTTCGAGAGAGAGAGAGAGAGAGAGAGTAGAGCCGGGACGGTCACCACGGATGACTCGCGCC
>JAYUGD010000694.1:0-11930 GCA_043767785.1 Zavarzinella sp.
TGATCCGCAAGGGCGGCCAGATGGACCCGACGCGGGCGGCCCATTACATTTATTGGTCCGCCATCGGCCTGCAGCACGCCCACGAGAACGGGTTGATCCACCGGGACATCAAGCCGGGCAACATCCTCGTCGAACGCCAAGGGGTCGTGAAGATCCTCGACTTGGGGCTGGCCCGCTTCTTCAACGACGACCAAGACCTGTTGACCAAAAAGTACGACGAGAACATCTTGGGGACGGCCGACTACTTGGCCCCGGAACAGGCCGTGGACAGCCACTCCGTGGACGGCCGGGCCGACATCTACAGCCTCGGGGCCACGTTCTACTACATGCTGACCGGGCAACCGCCGTTCGCCGAGGGGTCCATCGCCCAGAAGCTACTGTGGCACCAGACGCGGCGGCCGAAGTCGGCGACCGAGTACCGGAGCGACATCCCGCCGTCGCTGGTCGCCGTCCTTGAAAAGATGATGGCGAAGAAGCCGGAAGACCGGTACGCCACGCCGAACGAGTTGGCCGAGGCGCTGCTCCCCTTCACGCAGACGCGAATCCCGCCGCCGCCGGACGAGGAGATGCCGACGCTTTCCATCGCCGCCATGAACGGCGTCGGCGGGTCGTCCACCGTGACGACCTCCGCGCGGACGATGGTGACCGCCCCGCGGACGCCGACCATCGGCGGGTCCGGCAGCGATCACACGCGCGGGCAAACGGGCGGCGGGTCCGACGCTTCCGTGATGTCGGACGCCGACACGCGCAAGACGACGCGGCTCAAGCCATCGCCGCAGATTGAACCGATTCCGGATTCGGTCCCCGGGACGCCCGTGTGGGAGTCGATGGGCGCCGAGACGGCTGACGCCGCCCGCGACGAGTCCGTGAAGACCCGGAAAAGTGACCGCTCCGGCAAGAAGCCGGCGTCGTCCACGAAGTTGACGCCTCGCCCCAAGCCGAAGTCGTCCACGAAGTTGAAGTCGGAGCGCAAGCTGCCGATCATCTACCTCGCCGGCGGCGGCGTGGTGGCTCTATTAGCAGTCGTTGCTCTGCTGATTTACGTATTCAAAACCCCGACCAAGCCCACATCGGCCGCCACGACCGGCGTCGAGGGCGGCGGCAGTCGCCAGATCGTGCTGACGAAGTCACCGCTCGGGAAACCGTTGCACTTCGCCAGTTTGAAAGAAGCCAGCGAAAAGGGACATATCAAACCGGGCGATCAAGTTGTCATCGCCGACGACGAGTGGGAAGAACTCGGCGCCTTAAACCGCGTCCAAAACATCACCCTGTCTGGCATGGACGGGAAACGGCCCGTGTGGAAAGCGCCCGCGGAGACGAAGCCGTCCCAAAACAGCTTGCTGGCGATCCTCAACTGCGAAAACGTGCGCATCTCCGGGATTACCTTCCAAGCGGCAGAAAAAGTGGAATACGGCCTCCGCTTCACGGGTCGCTGCCCTGGCTGCGTGGTCGAAGACGTGGAAGTCACGGACGCCGTGACGGCCAACGTGCTTTTCCGCGACTGTGAGGCCGCCCCGAACCGCACCCTGACACTGCGGGGTTGCCGGTTCGCCGATACGGGCGGGCCGGAGGCCAAGGCCGGCATTTTGTTCGAGACGACCCCCTTCACGGCCCGGCCCGGCGCCGCCCGCTTTCTCAATAACGAAATATCCATTCAGAACTGCCGCATCGAAGGCCCAATGGGTGCCGGCGTGTTGTTCGAGGGTGGAATGGATAACGTCAAGTTCCAAAATAACCGCGTCTACAACACCACGGACGGCATCTTCTTCCGCAAGCCCCGTCCCGAAGTGGACATGCACGCCACCGTCGGCAACAACACGTTCCACTCGATGAAGAACGCGGGAATTCGCGTGGAAGACTCGGGCCTCATGAAGAAGCCCGCGACGAAGATCGACTTGGAGTACAACTTCTTCGCCAACGTCTATCAGGTGGGTAAAGTGGACGGCGATCCCAACAACATGACCTCACTTTCGCGGCCGAATAATTACCGCAAGAACGGAACGAACGAAGGCAATCGGGAACTCTTGGACGCCCGCGAGATCGACGTGACCTTGCCCGCGGACCCGACGAAGAAACCATTCCTCTTGTACGACAAGAACAATCCGCTTTCCAAGGCGGGCCAAGGGAAGCCCGTCGGGGCGACCGGGGAATAGTCGTCCAGCAATCTGCCATTCACCCGTCGGCTCGCCAAGGGCCATCAACCTCGCCTTGCGTCATTTCCCCCGCTTTGTCATACTCCTTCCCAGCGCATGCCCCACGGACGGGGCTTCCCGGGAAGGATCCCGATGTCTGTCGTCGCCGCCGAGAGTCTTCGCCTCCGCACGCCCGCCGATTCGGCGGTGTCCACGCCGCTCGTCTCCGTGGTCGTCGTCAACTTCTGCCAGTGGGAAAACACGGTCGCCCTCGCCGGGCAATTGGCCGAGTCGCTGTCGCACGCCGCCGGCCTCGCCGAACTCTTCGTCATCGACAACGGCTCGCCCGACTCACCGCTCAGTCAACAACTCGCCGACGTGAAGCACTGTCGCCTTCGCCGTCAGCGCAAGAATCTCGGCTTCGCCCGTGCTGTCAACGAGGCGGCCCTGCGGACGACCGGGGAATGGCTTTTGTTGCTGAACCCTGACACGGCCGTGCCGCCGGGCTTTCTCGATAGCCTGTCCGCCCTGTGCCGAACGGCCGCAGACGACTCGGCCCGCCTCGGCGTGATCGGGTTGGGCCTCACGCACGAAGACGGCACGCCGCAAGCCTCGGCCGGCCCCGTGCCCACCTTTGTCCGGACGCTCGCCGGCCTGCTCCTGCCGCGGCGAATCCGCAAGTGCCGGCACCAACGGCCGGCGGACGGTCGCGTCGGCGTGGACTGGGTGACGGGCTGTGGAATGCTCGTCCGGCGAGATTGCTGGGAACGACTCGCCGGCTTCGACCCCGATTTCTTCCTCTACTACGAAGACGCCGACTTCTGCGCCCGGGCGCGCCAGATCGGGTGGGACGTGGCCTATGACCCGACACTGTCGCTCCGGCACTCGCACCCGCTCCACACCCGATCCGTCCCCGCCGAATTGCGGCTGATGACCCGCCACGCCCTGCTGACGTTCGCCGCGAAACGGTGGCGCCGGTGGCAGTCGAAAGCGCTGGCCGGGATCGTGTGGGCCGAGGCCAGCGCCCGAGTGTTAATGGCCCGCCTGCGCGGCCAATCGCCCGCCGGCCACCGCGACCTGCGCCGCCTCGCCGCCGACTGGTGGCGGGGGGACGTGTGCGCGGCGGTCGCCCGGGTCGAGGCGACCGCGGATACCCTTCAGGAAGTCTTGGCCGATGACACCTCACGCCGCTGATCGCCCGGCCCTCTCCGTCGTCATCCCGTCGCACGCGCGGGCCGACCTGTTGGAGTTGTGCCTCGCCAGCCTCCACCGACACGCCCCGACTGACACCGAAATCATCGTGGCGGACGACGGCTCGGCCGACGAAGTCGTCTCGCGCACGGCCCGCCGGTTCCCCGGCGTGCGGGTGATTCGCCACGCCAAGCCGCTCGGGTTTTGTCTCGCAGCCAACGCCGGCATGGCCGTCGCCACGGGCGCCGTCGTGCAATTATTGAACGACGACGCTCAAGTGACGGCCGGGTGGGCCGCCGCGGCGTTGGCGCAGTTCGCCGACCCGACCGTCGGCAGCGTCGCCCCGCTGACGCTCATCGGCCCGCACGACGGCACACCGCCGGTGATCGACAGCGCCGGGGACGAGTACGACGCGGGCGGCTTCGCCCGCAAGCGCGGCCACCGGGAGCCGTTGTCCGCCCGCTACGCGGCGCCGCGCGAGGTATTCGGTGCCAGCGGGTCGAGTGCGTTTTACCGCATGGCCGCGCTCGAAACGGCCGGGCTGTACCCCGACAATTTTGACTCGTACTTCGAAGACGTTGACCTGTCGTGGCGCATCCGGCACGCCGGATACCGCACGGTGTACGAGCCGGCGTCCGTCGTCTGGCACTTGGTCGGGTCGTCGCACCGGAAACGCCGTCGCCTGAATGAGCAACAGTCGCGGAATGAAGAACGAGTCTTCTGGAGAAATGTCCCTCGCCTTTGGTTAGCGCTGCCGCGACACGCGGCCGTCTTGGCGGGCAAGGCGCTTCGACGGATCCGGGAAGGAACCTTTTGCCCGTTCGCCTTCGGCCGCCTGCGCGCCCTCGCGGAACTGCCGGCGCACCTGCGACACCGCCGGGCCGTCAACAGCGCGGGACGCTGACGCGGAAGCAAGCGCCGACCCCGCCCTCCCCCGCTTGCAGCGATAGCCGACCGCCGATCAGCGAGGCCCAGCGGGTGGCCAAGGCGAGGCCAAGGCCGACGCCGCCAGCTTTGAAGTCGGAATCTTGCCCGCGTCGGAACGGCCGGAACACGCTCCGCCGATGCCGCTTGCCGACGCCCGGCCCGCGGTCTTCCACCTCGAACACGACAGCCTCTCCGGATAGCGCCGTCCGCAGAATGATGCGCGAGTCGGCCGCGTCGCGGGAATACTTCTGGGCGTTGTCGATCAGGTTGCTGATGATCTGTTCCAGCAGTTGACCGTCGGTTTTGACGCACATGTCCGACGGGACAGGGTTCTCAATCACCAGTTGTTTCCCGGCGGCCGCACACCGCTCGGCCCACGTCCGTTCCAGTTGCGTGACCACGTCGCCGACGGGAAGTTCCCGCCGGTTCACCGTCGGGCGCGTCTTTTCCAGCCGGGCGAAATCCAGCACGTTGACGATGAGCCGGTACAGCCGGTCAGACTCCGCGTTCAGCGTCGTCAGGTACTCGGCCTTTTGCTTCTCCTCCGTCACCATGCCGCTGGAGAGCAAGTCGAGGTAGAGCCGCAACGTGGTCAACGGCGTCCGCAATTCGTGCGTGACGGCGGACACGAAGCGGATGCGGCGGTCGGAGAGGTCCAACAAGAACCACCCGCCGACGCCGATGGCCAGCAAGGCGATGACGGCCGCCCCCCACGCGATTCCTAAGCCGAGTCGAAGGGCCGACGGCTCCGAGGCCGCGGGAGATTCCTCCGATTCGCCCGGCTCCGCGTCGGCGAAATTGGGTTCAAACTCCACGGGCAGCCCGGTCATCGTGCGGTCGGGGTTCGCCGGTTCGCCGGCGGGAATGGCCTTGAAGGTCGCGTCGGGGAACAAGTCGCCGATCTCTTCTTGAAACAGACCCTTGAGGGCATTCCAGTCGATCAGGATGCCTTGGTACACCGGCCGGCCATTGACACTGGCCCCGCGGATCAAGAAGAGGTGTTCGGGCTTCTCGGCGGACGGCATCCACACCGGCCGCAGCCGGCCCAATTGCACTTCGACCGTTTGCAGGGAGATGCCCGTCTTGCCAGGAAACGATTGGTTGAGCGCGGAGTTCGCGCGGTTGTCGTCGAAGATGTACGCCCACTGCCCCTCGCGCCTGGCCCGGTCGATGACGAAGAATCGGTTCGCGTATTCGAGTTGTTGCGGCGTGACGGTGTTGTTCAGGGCGTTCAGCCCTTGGCCGTTCGGGTTTTGCGTCAGCGGGTTCGACGTGTTGTCCCCGTTCTTCTCATTCCCGCCCCGCGCACTCCCGCCGCGGCTCTGCTTGTAGTTCTGGACGATGTCGTTGATCTCGGCCCACCGCTTCGCGTCCTGTGGGGACTCGCTGGCCGCCACGCCGAGTTCGCGGAACCGGGCGAGCATCGCCGGCGCGGGGTACTTCTTCTTCAGTTCCTCCAACAGCCGGACGCGCTCTTCGGTGACGTTGTTCAACGCGAGTTCGATCGGCTGTTTCCGCAACAAGAGTTGCAAGTCGCCCGGGACGACTTGGGGGGACACCCAGCCGTTGCCGGCATCGACTTGGAAGTGAAGGCTCATCCACTCGGGGAGTTCGGCCGTCAGCAGTGGGGACGGGAGGTACACGGACCCCGGCACGCAGGCGACGCCGGTGGCGGTCAGCGCCGGGAACGGCGAGTGGAGGGCGATGTAATGGGGGTACGGCCGGGATTCTTCCCGGGCGATGGCCGGGGACAGGCGGGCGTCCAGCCGCCACAGGGCTTGGCGGGTGAGGTCGGCTCGCTCCTTGCTGGCTTGGAAGCCGGCCTCGTTCCGTTGGGCGGTGAGTTGCGTGTCGCGGCGGTCGCGTTCGGCCCGCAGCGCGGCGAGGGTGGCCCACGTCAGCCCGCCCGTGATGAGCAGGGCGATCACCGTGAACGCCAGAAACCCCCGCGCTTTCGCCCGGAACCACATAGCCAATGACCTGAGTGAGATTACTTAGCCGGCTTGGGTCAGTACGAGCATGCCGGGGCCGGCCATGTACCCGCGGGAGCGGACGGTGAGAATCGCCTCGTCGTCGTCCGTCCCGGCGACGTCTTTGAGCTTCGCCCGCAGCCGGGCCACGTGCATGTCCACCGTGCGCGTCTCCAAGCCTTCCGTGGTGATGCCCCACACCCGCTCCAGCAATTCCTCGCGGGTGACGGCCCGCTCGCGGTGGCTCATCAGGTAGTGGAGCAAACTCGTTTCCGTCTCGGAGAGTTCGGCCCGGTGGTTGGCGCCCCACCGCACTTCGCGGCGGGGGATGTCGATGGTGCCGCGGCCGTACTGAATCGTGTTGATCGTCACCGGCGGCGGCCCGGACCGGCGGAGGACCGCCTCGACGCGGGCGATGAGTTCGCGGGCCGAGAAGGGTTTCACGACATAATCGTCGGCCCCGAGTTGCAGCCCGCGGACGCGGTCTTCCTCGGCGCCGCGCGCCGTGAGCATAATGACCGGCCGCTGCGGGTGGGCCTTGCGGATCTCGGCCAGCACCTGCAAGCCGTCTTTACGCGGGAGCATGACATCCAAAAGGACCAAGTCGATTTGCGGCTGGCACCCGGCGATGGACCCGGCCGCCCCGTCCGCAGCCTCGGTGACATCGTACCCGCTGATGCGGAGCGCGTCCGACACGCCCCGGCGAATCGCCGGCTCATCTTCCACGACGACGACGCGACCCTTGTTCATGGCCTTCCCCCGATCACCTGTCACCAGACGCGAAGTAGGACACTCTTCAGACGAGGCAGCCACCCGTTTCGCGGGAACTTTCGCCCGGATTGTCACCGCTGCCCACGATTTTACCGCTTGCCGGCGGTTCCAGGTGTAACGTTCAAGTAACGCCCGTCACAGGCTTTTCGTTGCAGGGATTCGGCCCTTTTCGTCATTTTTCACCCGCCGGGGGATTTCGCCAGATACCCGGCTCAACGGCGACCGCTTGGTACATGACCCGGCCACCCGCTAGAAAATTGGAGAACACATCACCCGAGGATGATCCGATGCCGGTGTCCGTCACGACGTTGTTGGACCGCTTTTGCCGGTATGTGAAGATTCACACGGAGGCGACGGAAGGCTCGCCCACGTACCCCAGTTCGGCCGGGCAGTGGGACTTGGGGCGGTTGCTCGTCGGCGAGTTGCAAGAGATCGGCTTGGCCGACGCCGCCATCGACGAGTTCGGCATCGTGACGGCCACCCTGCCCGCCACCGTGCCGCACGCCACGCCGGTGATCGCGTGGTTCGCCCACATGGACACGTCCCCGGAAACGACGGGCAAGAACGTGAAGCCGATCCTGCACGCGAATTACGACGGCACAGACATCGTTCTGCCCGCCTACCCGTCGCGGGTGATCCGCGGGGCCGACTCGCCCGAATTGGCCGGCTGCGTCGGCAAGACGGTCATCACCACCGACGGCACGACTTTGTTGGGGGCCGACAACAAGGCCGGCATTGCCGTCATCATCGAGGCGGCCGATCACTTGCTGCGACACCCGGAGATTCCCCACGGGACGGTGAAAATCTGCTTCACCTGCGACGAGGAAATCGGCCACGGCGTCGATCATGTGGACGTGAAGAAATTGGGGGCCGTCGTCGGCTACACGCTGGACGGGGCGGGTCATTCGGAGATCGAGGGGGAGACGTTTTCGGGGGACAAGGCCACGGTCGTGATTCGCGGCAAGAACATCCACCCGTCCATCGCCAAGGGGAGGATGACGAACGCCGTCCGCTTGGCCGGGCTGTTCCTGGAACGGCTGCCGCGAACGACACTCACCCCGGAAACCTCCGAAGGCCGCGAAGGGTTCCTGCACCCCTACCGCATTGACGGGGCGGTGGCCGAGGTGACGATTACCTTCATCGTGCGGGACTTCATCACGGCGAAACTCGCCGAGTACGCCGAGCTGCTGCGGGCGACGGCGAAGGCGGTCGCGGCCGACTACCCGGACGCCCACATAGAAGTCCGCATTGACGAGCAATACCGCAACATGGCCGACGGGATGCGGAGCGAGCCGCGGGCGGTGGCCTTGGCCGTCGAAGCGACGCGGCGGGCCGGGCTGACGCCGAAGGTCGGCATCATCCGTGGCGGGACGGACGGCAGCATGTTGACCGCCAAGGGCTTGCCGACCCCCAATCTCTCGACCGGGGAACACAATATCCATTCCCCCCTAGAGTGGACCTGTCTTGAGGAAATGGAATCGGCCGTGAAGGTGCTGGTCGAACTCGCCCAACTCTGGAGTCAAGAAAAAGCGTGACGCCGCTGCCAACCATCCGCGTCGTCGAAGACCGTTCCGTGGACGCGGAGTGTTCTCCGGAGGCGGCCGCGGAACTGTTCGCGGCGCCGACAGACTTCTTCGACGTTCGGCCGACGGCCACTTCTGGAATGTACCGCATCACGGCCGGCGGCCGCGTCGGCACGTGGGAGTCGCCGTCCCTTCGCGTCGTCGTCGAACCCAAAATCGCCGGCGTGAACGTGGTGGCCATGATCGACCCGGAGGCGCCGTTGACCGCGGACGGCGGCGGGGAACCAGAGGGGGCCTTGACGGCTGTCGCCGCCCGACTCGGCCGATTGATGACCCGTCACGCGGCGGTCGGCCTGCGGCAGGATTACGTCGAACGAAAATGTCAAAGCGCGTTCCTGACCGGAAAACTGGACGTACCGGCCCACGCCCGGTCCAGTCACCCGCCCACGGACCTCTTCCACGTCGAACGGGACGACTACACGCCGGACATGCCGGCGAACCAATTTCCGAAGTGCGTCGCGGACCTGTTGCAATGGCGGTTTCCCGCGGAACTGACGCCGGCGGTCGCCGCGTACGCCGGCGTGGACGCGGCGGCCTTCAACCCGAGAACTGGCTTGTACCCCTGGCGGCCCGTGCCGTTGGCCGAAGAAGAGATCATCGCGTGCGCGGAACTTCTCTGGGGCTTGTGCGGGGTTGACCGCGGACCGCGGGACCGGCCGACACTCAAAGCGCTCGACTTGCACCGCATTTTCGAGCAATACGTCGCGAGAGAACTGTTGACCCGGCTGCCGGGCCTCGGCGTTTCGCCGCAGCGGACGATCTCGTTGGCCGTCGAAGACACGGACCGGCATTTCCGGCTGACCGGCACCCCGGACATCGTCGTTTTCGCGGAGGACCGCACGTTGCTCGTCGCCGACACGAAGTGGAAAGTTCTTGAATGCCGGCCGAATCCGGCGGATGTCCACCAAATCATGGCCTACATGCACACGACCCGAAGTCCGCTCGGAATGCTCATCTACCCCGGCGAAGAAAACACCTGCCGTGAATTCGACGTTCTCGGCGGCGGCCAGTTGATCGTCCAACAGGTCAACGTTGTCGGCACGGTGGAAGAATGTCAGCGGGCGATGGCCGAGTTGGCAGACGCCATTTGCCATCGGTGCTCGGATTGTTGAGCCGTCGAAATGACGGAAGGTCCGGGCCGCCGCCCGGCATTTTCCATTCCCAATCCGTTCCCGCGTCTGATATTCTATCTCCACCAGGAGACTCGCTCGATGACGCCCGGCAACACCACGCTGGAACAGGCCGTGCAGGACTACCTGACGGCCCGCGCCCGGAACCCCAAACTCACGCCCCAAGAATTCTGCCGCGACACGCCCGGCGTCTTGCCGGGGTTTCTGCAAATCTTGCAGGCGATCACGGCCAGCAACGACGGGGCGAACACCGTGACCCATTCGCCCGACGGGTCCGGCGTGGGGGTCGCCGCCCCAATTCAGCTTGGCGTCTACGCCGTGCAGCGGAAGCTCGGGGAAGGTGGCATGGGGGCCGTCTATCTGGCGCTGGACACGCGGCTCAACCGGCCGGCGGCCGTTAAGGTGATGCGGCCGGAGATCGCGTCGCAGCCGCTAGCCCGCGCCCGCTTCCTGCGGGAGGCGCAGGCGATGGCGGCCGTCAAGCACGACCACGTCGCCGCCATCTATTCGGCGAACGAGGAAGCCGACGGAACGACGTGGTTGGCGATGGAGTTGCTGGAGGGCGAGTCGCTGGACGATGCCGTCAAGCGCGGCGAGTCGTTCGACTGGAAGACAATCATGCGGTTGGGCCGGGAGATTGCGCTGGGGTTGGGCGCCGCGCATGCGAAGAAGCTGATTCACCGGGACATCAAGCCGGCGAACATTTGGCTGGAAGCCCCGGACGCCAAGGTGAAGATCCTCGATTTCGGCCTCGCCCGGCAAGTGGAAACGGAAGGGGAGTTGACCGGCAGCGGGGCGATGCTGGGGACGCCGAGCTACATGTCCCCGGAGCAGGCCAACGGCGACCCGGTGGACGGGCGTACCGATCTGTTCTCGCTTGGGGTTCTGCTTTACCGACTGACGACGGGAAAACTCCCATTCACGGGCGCCACGGTGATGGCCACGATCACGGCGCTGGCCACGAAAGATCCCACCCCCGTGAAAACGTTGCGGCCGGACTGCCCGGCCGGGTTGGCCGACCTGATTCACCGGCTGTTGGCCAAGAAGCGCGACCGACGGCCGGCGAGCGCCAAGGCCGTCGCCGACGAATTGTTGACGTTGGAGCGCGACGGCTCCGCGACGTTGCCGCTCGTGGAAGCCCTCCCCGCCGCCGACCCGTGGGCGGCGATTGACGACGTAACGCCGGCGGCTGCCGTGCCGAAGACTCCAAGCGCTCCCGCTCATGGCTCGCCAAGGTCGTCGAAGAAGTGGCTGCTCGCCCTTCCGGCTATGCTCTTGCTGCTCGCGGGGGGCGGGTACGTCGTCATCAAGATCAAGAACAAGGACGGCACGGAGACGGAGATCAAAGTCCCCGACACGGCCACGGTGACGGTGCTTGACGACAAGGGCAAGACGGTGGCGCTGGTGCCGCCGAAGAAGTCGGCCGACCCGGCGCCGAAAACGGTGAAGAACTCGATCGGGATGGAGTTCGTGTTGGTGGGCAAAGGGACGGCATGGCTGGGCGGAGGAGGTGGAACACCGGGCGAGAGAAAATTCCTCATTGAGAAGGATTTTTACTTGGGGAAGTATGAGGTGACGCAGGAGGAGTGGGAAGCCGTCACGGGGCTGAACCCGAGCCATTTCTCACGGAACGGTCAGGGCAAGGACGCGGTGAAGGACATCCCGGATGCGGATTTGAAGCGATTCCCGGTGGAGTCGGTGTCGTGGGACAACTGTCAGGTGTTCATCGAGCGGTTGAACAAGCGGGAGAAAGAGTTCGGCCGGGTGTATCGGCTTCCTTCGGAGGAGGAATGGGAATATGCGTGCCGGGGCGGGCCGTTGTCGGACAAGCTGGACAGTGCGTTTGACTTTTACTTTGCCAAACCCTCGAATCAGTTGCTGCCGGACCAGGCAAACTTCGTTCCCGATCCTGAGAAGGGGCAAAAGGGTTTGCAGCGGACGTGCAAGGTCGGAACGTATCAGCCGAATCAATTGGGTTTATACGATATGCATGGCAATGTCTGGGAATGGTGTGAAAATTTGTACACTACCGAGGGCGCGACTCGGGCGTACCGTGGCGGTTGCTGGAACGGCGTCGCGGGCGATTGCCGGTCGGCGAACCGCTGCACGAACGACCCGTCGGCCCGGGGCCACGCCCTGGGGTTCCGGCTCGCCTTAGTTCCGTAGGCGTGTTGTTTTGCGGGTGGGGACAGGAATAAGAACCAGAGCGGAGTGACTATATGGGAA
>JAYUGD010000695.1:0-11908 GCA_043767785.1 Zavarzinella sp.
GAGTTGCTTCAGGTTGTTGCTGCACTTCATGCGGTTCGCCGCTTCGCGGATCTTCTGGACGGCCGGCAGCAACAGGCCGATCAGGATGGCGATGATGGCGATCACGACGAGGAGTTCGATCAGCGTGAACGCGGTGCGGGGATTTTTCATGGGTGGATGTCCGTGGTGTGTGGGTGGGGGTCAGTCCGCGCAGCAGGGGCACTTCTCGGGGACGAAGACCGTCAGCGTGGCAGTGTAGACGGTGGTTTCAAAGCCGTCCCCCTTCTCGTCCCGCGGCAGGCGGGCGACGATCAGGTAGTAGTTCCCGGCCTTCGGCGTGAAGGCCGCCCGGCCGTCCTTGTCCGTGGGGCGCTCGTACTCCGCGTCCAAGCCGTCCTTGAGCGTGACGCCGCGGGGGATGAACGAGACCTTCACGCCCTCAACGGGCTTGCCCTCGAACAGCAACTTCACCTTGATCGCCACGCCTGGCCCCATCGGCATCAGTGGGCTGGCTTCCGGGACGAGTTCGATGCGGTGGCCGAGCGGCTTGGCGTAGCCCGGCTGGTCCATGGCGATCTTGTCCAGCGAGTCGCTGACGAGGAAGTACGCCTTGGCGCTGCGGTAGCTCCGCGTCGGCTTGCCGTGGTTCACGACCTTGTCGGCCGTCTGGGCGGCGACGTACACGCCCGGCGTGGCGGCCGTGAACTTGGCCGTCAGGAAGCCTTCCTTCGGGGCGTACCCGATGTCGGTCAGGTCGGGCTTCAGGTCGTACTTCTTGCCGGCCGGGTCGATGACTTCCAGCGTTTGGAAGGAGTCCGGCGTCAGCTTGCCGGCGAGTTTGAAGTCGCGGTGGTCGTTGCCGTGGTTGCCGAGCATCAAGTCAATGTGGACGGCGTCGCCGGTGCGGACGAGGTTGGAGTTGGTCTGCACCCACGCATCGTGGGCCGACAGAAACAGGGGAAGGGCCAGCAGGGCCGCAATGCCCCCGAGCAAGGTGCGCATGTCGCGAGAATCTCCGGATGCGGACGCGACGGCCGACGCCCGGCGGGAGGCACGAGCGGGCCGTCAGTGGTATGGAAGATGCGGGAGAATCAGCCGCGATTGGGCGGCGGCGACGGGGGCGGGGAGGTGAACGAAGTGAAGCAAACAGCGAGGGCGAACGGCCGGTCCCCGGCGAGGGGGCAGTCCAACCCGTTCGCGTCATCAACCAGCGGGCGGGCCGGTTCGAGGGCGCCGAAACCGATTTTCAGCCCGCGGCACTTCTGGACGAAGATGCCAATGACCCGGCGGGCCTTCGGCAGCTCGGCTTCCGCCTTGCAGCAGGAGGCCTTGGCCGTCGCGCAACAGTCGGCGTGCTTGGCGGTCGGCTGGGCCGGGCAACACGTCTTCTCTTCACGAGCGGCCATCAACGCCGGCACATGGCTGGGGACTGTCACCCCGTTGGCCCCGGCCCACGCGACCTTCTCCGCGAGCGTGAAACAACAGCAATCGCCGGCCCAACAGGCATCGTAAGTGGCGCACCCGCACGGGTGGTCCGAGCATGGGTATAGGCCGCGCGGGTCGTTCAGTTTAGTGGAGGCATCGACGGGGAACGGCCAGCCGAAGGTGGCCACCAGATGGCCGAACAGCAGCACGGCCGCCACGGCCAGCCGTGGGAATCGTCGTGCGGGATGTTCGTCAACGTGCGGCATGACCGGGGTGGGTGCGTCGCGGGTGCAGGGACATGATACGCATTGGCCGCTGGAACGGGGGTGGAAATCGCCAGACGGCCCGGGTGGTTCGGAGATCAGCCCCGCAAGTGAGGTTCATTCCGGGCAGCGGGCATCACGCAAGGCCGTTGCGTTTCGCGCTCACGCCCGCGTATCCATTGCTCACAAAGCGAATCTCAATCCCACCGCCGTCAGGCGGTCGTGTTGGAGTTCCGCTTTTAAGCGGTCTTGGAGATCGCCACCCGAGTATAGCCGGCGAACCGAGTCTTCGAGGGTTCGCCTTCGTGGGTGACGACCGTTCGCCCAAGGGGTCGGACCCTCGAAGACTCGGTCCTCTTGGGCCTCGTGGGTAAACGTTCCCAGACCGCTTAAAAGCGGAACTCCAACACGACCGCCTGACGGCGGTGGGATGATGAGCGGTTCGTGATCGGATGGCGCTCGGCGGCCGTGATCACCGGGTCTTCCACAGTACATTCACGTCAAAGTCCGCGTCCGAGAACTTGGCCGGCTTGAGGTTCTCGAAGTAGTAGTATTCCACTTCGCGGCCGGACTCATTGACGGCCGTCACCAGAATCGGCAGGCCGTGGCTCGGGGAACTCGGCTCCGGGTCGAAGTAGAGCGTGCGCTTGCCCCCCTTGGGGAAGAGGGGTTCGGTCCCCGGCAGGATGGTCTGCTCGACGGCTTCCAGGCCCGTTTGCCGTTCTGGTTTCTGCACGCGGCCCAGGTAGCGCAGCAGGGCGGCCGACGCCGGGTCACGGTCGGCCTTCGCGGCCGTTTGGCCGAGTTGCTTGACGGCGAGCGCCATGCCGCCTTCGCGCAGGTCGTACCGGCTCTGGCCGCGGACGGCCGGGTCGGTCGGGGTGAACGTCATCCGCTTGCCGGCCGGGATGATGAACGTGCCGTCCCCGCGGGCCGTCAGAATGTTCACCGGGTCGCCCTTGCGGCCGGCGACGTACACCAGTTCCCGCCCCTTGGCCTCCAGGCCGACCCACTTCATGTGGACGCTCATCGGCTCCGCGCGGAACTTGTACTGCACCACCTGCTCGGGGGCCGGCTTGCCGGCGATCATCTCCCGGCGCGTCAGGCGGGCCTCGAAGCCGTCCAAGCGGGCCAACTTATCGGCCGCCAGTTGCTGCACGCGCTTGACCGACTGCAACGACGTTTCGGCGGCGGCCGGCGCGGGAGTCACGGGCGGCGGCAACGCCACCGACGGCTCGTCGCTCGGCAGGCGGACGCCGGCCGGGACGACGATCCCCGGGGCCGCTTCCCCGGTCGTCTTCGCCAAGGCGGCGAGGGAGTTTTCTTTCGGCGGGGCGTTGGGCATGGGCGGGATGCCCAACTCGTCCAGCCCCGGCCCGGACGGGATGTAGGACCGCGGGTCTTCCAGCGTCCGGCCGGTGTTGCCGTTGGCGATGGCCAGCATTTTGGGCCGGGCGTCGGCCGCCAGGGGCGTCGTCTCGTGGGAGACGGGCCGGACGATCGGCTCCGGCCGCTTCTTCCCGAAGAGGCCGCACCCGGACAGAAAAATCAGGCCGACACCGGCCAGCCGGCAATGTTTGACGTTCATGACCCGCTTCCATGCGAGGACACGCGGCGAGCAGCGACGCGGCAAGATAGCGACACGGCGGGAATCGTGCAAGGGGAACCGGCGCTCAGTCGCCGCGGCCCAAGTCCAATCGCTCACCGCCGCCACGACTCGGTGTCCGGCATCCGGGCCAGCGTGGCGACGGCCGCCTTCGTCTCCTTGGATGTTGCTACGCCGCGGTTCAACTCTTCGACTAGCCGCCGGGCGGCCGGGGTCTTCACCTCTTCCAAGACGGCCAAGGCCCGCAGGAAGCGCAGGGTCTCGCCACGGCAAATAGGGGTCGGAACAATGTCGAGCAACCGCTTCAGCCGTTCGCGTGCCTCGGGGGAAGTCGCATGCCGGTATTCGGCGGCCAACTCATCGACGAATCCTGGGTCGAGCCTTTCCAAGCGGCGCGTCGCGGCGTCTCGGACACGGAATTGCGGATGGTCAAGACCCAAGATCAGCTCCCTCCACTCGGCTGCGGCGGGCCGGTCGACCGGTCGGAGGCGCATTCGCAGAAAGGGGATCAACACATCCGCCGGCGCCTCCGCCAATCGCCAAATCGCCCCGTACGCCGCCCGCGCGTCTTCGCCGGCCAAGTCAGCCCACCACTGCGTCAAGTCGGCTGCCGTGTGCGTCGCACTGAGCGGTTTTACCGCGAAGCGCGAGAGATCCCACGTCAGGGCGGTGCCGTCGGCAAGGGCGGTGAAGGCTGTCCGCCCGTCGGGCAGCAGTCGAACATCGAGAAGATAATTCCCGGCTGGCCTGGGGTTTTCTTCGCAAGCGGCCAAATGCCCCAAGACTGTGGCCGAAGGAATGTCGAGCACCGCAAACCCTCGGTCGTCGTTCATGACAATCGCCTTGCGGCCATGGACAGCGACTTGATACCACTTGCCGGACCGCCCCTCGAAGTGGCTGGGCGTCACTTCTCGGCCGGTGGCCGATTCCCAAAATTGGACAGGGCACCCCACGGTTGTCGCGTGCAGAGGTCTGGCGGCCGCCAGCCACCGGCCGTCCGCGGAGACGTCAAACAAGTCGCCCGGCAGAGTAACCGCCTCCACGCCGGGCCCGGCAGAGGCGATGACAAATTCCAGTTGGTTCGTCTCCACGACCGCATCTCCGCCCGGCAGCCAAGCCAATGCGTACCGCCCCTGCGTCGTATTGCTTGACCCGGCCCCAACCCGACTCCGGCCGGTGAGCTGTCCGGTTTCCGCGTCGAAGACTGACAAGTTATACGGCCCCTTGCCGGCGGCCGTGATGACCGCCGTCCGGCGGCCGTCTTGGCCGGCCAATTGATGGTGTTGAAAGTTGATCCCGTCCACCCCGGCGTGCGGGACGTGGCTGGCTCGGCTCGTGGCCACGTCCCACGTCCACGCGAATGACGAACTACAGGCCCGCACGGTGCGGCCGCTGTTCATGAATAGGCAGTCGGTGAAGCAGCCGTTGGGGAAGGGCAACACAGCGGTCGGTCGGGCTGTCCCCGTTTCCCAGACTTCCAACCGCTGACCGATCCAACTCCCCACGACCAGTCGCCGGCCGTCCTGAGAGAATTTGACTTTTTCGAACTCGCAGTCGCCGTCCGGGTCGCCTAGATCGCGGCCCGTCGCAACGTCAAAGACAGCAAACCGGTTTGTCAACCCGACGACCAGCCGGGCGCTGTCCGGCGTGAAGCGACACGGCGCACGGCCCCGGAGTCGATGAACGACACGCCCCGTGGCGACATCAATCAACGAAAATTGGTAGTGAGCGGTATAGGCGGCCAGCCACCGGCCGTCGGGGCTCATTTCTAACCACGCGGCTCGGGCCGGCTCGGGTTCCGGCGATATGGGGACGGCCATACCGGTGCGGAGGTCTAGGAGGCGGATAGTGGCCGGGTGATCGGACGGTCGGCCCGGCGGGATTTCCGCCACGGCCAGCCGGTCTCCCTTCGGCGAGAGTGCCGCGGCGACCGACTCACATTTTCGGGCGAACACTTCCTCGCCGGTGTCCGCATCCAGCACCCGCAACTTACCCGCCACGCAGGTCCCGGCCACCAGCCGTTTGCCGTCCGGACTAAAGGACACGTGCATTTCACAGTAGCCCAGTTTCCGCGTCGAAATTTCGACCGTGACCGTCTTCGCCGACCCCCGCCGGCACACCGTCACGTGCCCGTTTTCAAATCCAACGGCCAGGCGAGCCCCGTCCGCCGAGACGGCGACGCAATGGACATCCTTCGCCCGGACGGGAAACGTGTGGGCGACTCGTCCCGTCCCCGAATCAACGAGCACGAACCACCCGTCGACGACACCGGAGAACACGCTGCCGTCGGCCGAAAGAATTCCCCTGGTCCCGTCGTCTGGCAACGGTGTGACTTTCATTTGCCGCCCGCTGTCCAAGTCCCACCACCGGGCCACCCGAGCAATCCCGCCCCCGCCAACGCAGAGGACTGTCTTCCCGTCCGGGAGAACGGCCATGCCCGTCATGTCGCGGTGCCGCAGCCGCAGCGACCCGAATCGCTGAATCGCCCCGGCTGGCAGCGGGTCGCCGTAGCGGTCCACATGGCGGGGTGTCGGCCCCTGCTCGGGCGGTTGGGCCGCGAGCGGGGAAACACTCAGCAGGAGAACAACAAATCGGGGGAGAACGGGCATTCGGGCGCTCCGAAACGGACTCGCCGATTGTAACACGCGGGACAGGCGGATGTGAGCAGACTTCCGCGCGGCCTTTGTTTCGCCGCGACGCGACGCTTCGGAGTGGAGCGCGGGCTTCAGCCCAGAAGAACCTTTAACCACGAATAGCACAAATAACACGAATCGAACCGATTTAAGCCCAGGCAGATGGTGACGGTCGTTTTCGATCACTTTTGATTCATTCGTGTTATTCGTGTTATTCGTGGTTACTCGTCTTCGGGACGTCGGCCCGCGCTCCACTCCGAAGCGTCGCGTCGCGGCTAAACAAAGGCGCCTCTCCCCTGCCGCGTTGGCTTCGCCTGCGCGCTGGTGCGGGTCGCGTCGAACTTGGCCCTCGCCGGGTCGTCAGCGGCGACGAACGACAAGTGCGACTCGTCGGCCGGGATGTCGTACCAGGCGCCGTCGGCGAAATCGACGATGGCCTTGCCGGACCAGTTGACCGTCACCACGCGGCCGACGCGGCCCTCGAACCGCTTGAGGTCCGCGTGTTCGGGGCGGGCGCGGACGAACTGGTCGGTCCACTTCGTCCGCAGGTCGTCGAGCGTGTCGGGGTCGGGCGGGCGCATCGGGTCACCGGAAGGCTTGGGAGCCGGGCGGGGTCGCCGGCTCGAAGTCGAGCCGCTTCACGAACTCGCAGGCCTCCCGAAGGCCGGCCTCGCGGTTCATGCCCCGGTCATGATAGTCCACGGCCAGCGGGCCGGCATACCCGGCGTCGTTCAGCGCGCGGATGATGCTCTCCCAGTCGATGCCGCCGCGGCCGGGGGCGCGGAACTGCACGCCGCGCCGCGGGTCGCCGCTCGGCAAGTAGCTGTTGAGGATGCCTGACTTGCCGTTGAGCGTCAGGACGGCGTCCTTCACATGCACGTGGTAAATGTGGTCCGGGAAGCGGCGGATGAACTCGACCGGGTCCACGCCCTGCCAGTGCAAGTGGGCCGGGTCGAACGTGAAGCCGAACTCCGGGCGGCCGTTCAGGGCGTCCAAGGTCATCTCGGCCGAGTACAGGTCGAACGCGATCTGGCCGGGGTGAACCTCGAAGGCGAATTTGATCCCCTCGTCGCGGGCCACGTCCAGGATCGGGTTCCATAAGCGGATGAAGTCTTTGAACCCGGCCGCAATGATCTCCGGCGTTGGGGCCGGATACCCGCCGACGTACGACCACAACGGCGACCCCGTGAACCCGCCGACGACACTGGTCCCGAGTTTCTGGGCGGCCCGAAACGTCCCGGCCATCTCCTCGGCGGCCCGCTGCCGCACGCCGGTCGGCTTGCCGTCGCCCCACACGTAATCGGGCAGAATCCCCTTGTGCCGCACGTCGATGGGGTCGCCGAGGGCTTGGCCTGTGCGGTGGTTGCTCAGGACGGGGACTTGCAAGTCGAACCGCGACAGGATTTCCAGCCGGGTCGGGCAATAATCTTTCTCGCTGAGGGCGCGCTGGACTTCAAAGTGATCGCCCCAGCAGCAGAGTTCGAAGCCGGCAAAGCCCCACTCCTCCGCTTGGGCGGCGAGCGTCTCGAACGGGATGTCGGTCAGGCCGTTGGTGAACAGGATGACGGGGCGAGACATGGCCGGACCTCTCAACTCTTGATGACCGAGCGCAGCGAGGGGGGCGAGCCAGAAGCGTTAGCGACTGGAGGGCGGAGGGACGAGTCTTCGAGTCCCGTCACCCACGGGGACCTGTGGCACTCACGGCGACCAATTCGGCCGTCACCCACGAAACAGTGTTTGACGTGGGGGCCGCGACTCGAAGACTCGTCGCTCCGCCCTCCGGTCGCTAACGCTCCCGGCTCGCCTCCCTCGCTGGCGCTTCGGCACGAAAAAAGCCCCACGCCGCTGCCAGCATGGGGCTTTTCTCAATGACTGTCAACCGGAGTTCACATCGGCGGCTTGTCCGGCTCTGGCGGCTTCACCGACTCCGGGGCCGGCGTCGGGATCACTGTCACCGGCATCGGGACGGCCGCGATGTGCGCCGGCGCCGGGGCGGCCGTCACGGGCATCGGGGCCGGGGCGGGCGCGGGCGTCGGGTTGACCGTCACCGGGGATTGCGGCGGCAGGTCTTCCTCGACGTACACCTCGTCGTACTCCGTCTCGTCCACGCGCTTCCGCATTAACAGGTACACCTGCGTCGCGGCCGTCCAGAAGTAGCTGTACCCGAAGCCGATCACCATCATGAACACCAGCGTGACCCAGAAACTGGCCATGCCGGCGCCCATGTGGTTGTACCAGGCGTAGTTGTCCATGTACGCCTTGGCCTTGGCCTCGTTCAGCGGCACGCCGTACGGGTCGATGGCGGCCGGGCTGTCCTGGAGCATCAACTCCCGCCAGCCGAGGGATTGCGGCGTGTAGATGAACAGGTATTCCGGGGAGCGGTCGGCCCCGAACGTCGGCCACTTGGCCACGCCCCACTTGGACAGGTAGGCGGCGGCCGACCCGATGGTAATCACAAACAGCGTCAGCACGGCCCCGTACAGGATGGCGACCAGCGAATACCAGATGTAGTGCCACGGGGATTCGTACACGTAGTTGTACGACCGGCTCATGGCGTCGAAGGTGTCGCTCCCCTCGGCGCTGAGCGTCGGGTACATCAGCGGGTAGCCGACCATCCCGACCAGTAAGAGGGCCATCACCAGCCCGGCCAGCAGCGGCAGGAACCAGAAGAGGCCGTCCACCAAGTCCCCGAGCAGCGGGATCCAGTGGATGATGCCGAACAGGATGCAACACACGACCATGAACCCGATCAGCAGGAGCGGGACCATCGGGGACAAGAGGTACGCCAAGTAGCGGTCCTTGACGAAGGCGAGCGCCTCGCGGACGCCGCCGCCTTCCTTGCCCGTGAGTTGCAGGACGGCCATGCGGGTGATGACCCCGCCGAAGAAGCCCCAGACCACAAGCAGCCACACGATCAACAACAGCAGATACAGGCAGACCCACAGGGACGCGCGCTGGTCGAACAGGTAGCTGACCGGGGAGAGGAACTTCAAGAGCGGCTCGACGAGGTTCGGCACTTGGTTGCCGAGGAACCAGCCGAGGAACTCCCGCCGCTCGCCGGCGCTGCCGGTGACGACGGACTTGGTGAGCAGGAACGGGTTCGGCCCGCGGTCCTCGGCCCACGGCATCGTGCGGTACTTGCCGCCGTACCCGAGGGCGAGGTCGCTGTTCCAGCGGGCCTTGTTGGCGTGCGTCTCTTGATACCAGCGCGTGTACGCCGCCTTGGCGTCGGCGTTGGAGCCGTCGGACGGGCCGGCGAGTTCGTACATCATGGCCCACGTGGCCATGTCCTTGCGGTAGGCGGCGTCTTTCAGCTCGGCCCGCTGTTCTTCCGTCGTCGCCTCGGAGAACTTCTTGGAGTCGTAGTCGCTCGGCTTCGGGACCGACCACGCGCCGTAGAAGATCACCGAGAGGAGCCACCAGCCCAGGGCGGTGGCCAAGATGCCGGCGGCGGCGACGAGCAACTTGAACGGGTCGAGGGCCACCAAGAAGGTGCTGAACAGTTTGGTCCACGACGCCGGCTTGGGTTTCCAAGCGGGGTAATCGCGGGCGCCCCCACGCTCATCGGCCATGCTGTCTCCCCGGTGAAATGAGTGCGTCCGCCCGGGGCGGGCGGCCGCCGCACGGTGGCGATAAGATAGGGGCCGGCGGACCGCCCGGCAATCGGCCGGGGGAAACGAAAACCGGCCGCCCGGCCTTCCACAAGGGAAAACCGGGCGGCCGGCGGCGGCGACCGGGGACCGTCAGCCGGCGGGCGTCACCACGTGTAAGCGACCCCGGCGTTGAACCCGTGCAGCAGCCGGTAGTACTTCGTCGAGTACGCCGGGTCGATGGCCCCCACGTTGAAGCCGACCGGCTTCTCCATGTACTTCGTGTTGAAGAAGTTGTAGGCGTTGTACCCGGCCCGGAACGTGACCCCCTCGAAGGGCTGCCACGTCACGTTCAGGGCGAGGTTGACGTTCAGGGTGAGCGTGACGTCCTCCAGGCTCCGCTTGGCCTGCGTGGTGCGGTCCTCGCGGATGTACTTGGCCCGCTCCTTGGCGAAGTCCGCCATCGGGGAGAGTGTGGTTTCCAGTTGCAGGCCGAAGTTGCTGCCCAAGTACACCTCGTGGCCGGCCCCCAGCAAGGGGCCGTACATGTGCTGGGACAGCGTGTTGATGTACCGGGCCGCGAACTCGGGGCTTTGCTCGGTCGTGAAGCCGGTCGTGTCGTCGCCGACGATGTTGATGTCCGCGGTGCGCCACTGGAACCGCTCCCAGATCCAGGCCATGCGGGCGCCGGCGATGGCGTAGGACCGGGCGTTCTCCGTCTCGAAGACGGGGAGGCGGCCGGCGATGTCCCAGTTGTCGAACCGCTGCGAGAACAGGATCGTCATTTCCGACGCCCCGTTCCAGATGCCGTTCAGCAGCCCGGTGACCGGGGCGGTGCCGACGCCCGGCACGGTGGCGACCACGCGGTTGGGCGCCCCGGAGAACTGCGGCGAGAAGTTGTACACCGGGGAAAAGAGGAACGAGTTGTCCCCGCCCCGCACGTCGAAAAAGTTGGGCCCTTGGGTGCCGGCCCCGCCGCTGTATTTGGCGTCGTTCAAGTGGGTCCACTGCACCGAGTAACTGGCCCCGTCGGGTTCCCGGTACCCGAGCGTGATCCGGGAACCGGGCGCGAACGTGGTGCGGCCGAGTTGGTCGGTGCTCAGCGCCGACGCGCCCGACCCCTTGGCCACGCCGCCGACGAAATTCCCCCCTTGGGGGAAGTCGAACGACGGGATGTAGCCCCGGTTGGCGATGTTCTGGTTCCCGATGGCCCGCGTCTGGTGCAGCATGATGAATTCGAGCGCGGTGTAGAAACCGGACCCGTCGTGCTGGTACGGCCCGATCGGCAGTGGGAGCGTCGGGGACGTATTCCCGGTGACGTCCCACGGCTCGGCCCGCAAGCGGGCCGGGCAAATCCCGAGGGCGACGCCCAGGGCGGTCATTAACACGTATCCGAACCAACGGTTGCACATTTCCGGCTTCCCCCTTAACACCGTGCGGATACCGACTTCGGTTTCCCCAAACCGGGAGTCGATTCCCCGTCCGCCGGGTCATTCGCTAGGTTGGGCGGCCGCACGGGGCGGACGCCGTCGTTTGAATGGCGACGAGACATACCCTCTTTCGGCGGCCGGTCAATGCCACATTTGCCGAAAATGCGGATTGTGCGGCGCAAACTTCAGCAAATCCGCCGTTCCCCAGGCAAGTTCGATAAGGGGCGGGGCTTGGCCGCGAGTCCCACATCGGGGTGGGCGGGCCGGGATGGGCGGTTTGACCGGCTTTTCAGGCAAAAATCGGTTGGCCTCCCGCGGGTTTGACGAAAGAATAAACAGGAAGGGCGTCTTTTATGGGAATCGACCCCAACTTTTGCCCTCTCAACGTGTTCCATTGGTTAAAGACCACTCCGCGTTGACAGCCCGGCCACGAACGACCTGACACCCGCGAATTGACAGAAAGCCGTACGTTACCCCGTTTTTTTGCAAGGGACCGAATTATGCGACTCACCATTCCGCACGTCTTGGGCGCCTCGGCTCTTGCCTTGGGCCTCGCGTCAATGATTCCCTTCCCGACGGAGATGTCGGCCCAAATTCGGCCGTTCTTCCCCGGCGGCGCCCGGCCCGGCATGCCCAACCCGCCGGCGGTCCAGCCGGGCTACAACCAAAATATCTTCAAGGGCACCAGCACCAACGGCCAGAACAACGGCAACAACAACGGCAACGGCGGCCAGAACAACGGCAACGGCGGCAACAACGGCAACGGCGGCAACAACGGCAACAACGGCAACAACGGCAACGGTGGCCAGAACAACGGCAACAACGGCGGCGGTCAAAACTTCGGCGGCGGCCAGAACAACGGCGGCGGCCAGAACAACGGCGGGCAAGGCGGCGGCAATAATCAGTTCAGCGGGAACACCACCCAATTGAACTCGCCCGGCGTGCGGACGCAGCCCCAGATCGGCGGCACCCAAGTCTGGAA
>JAYUGD010000696.1:0-4395 GCA_043767785.1 Zavarzinella sp.
CGAGTATTAGCCACCGTTCGACCGCGCGGGAAGGATTCCGCGCGCCGGCCGGAGGACTCGGCGACATGACTCTGCGAATCATTTTGGCGGCGCTGGCGACCGCGGGCGGGCTGGCCTTCTTCGCGGCGGCGGAAGAAATCCACCGCAACTCCTTCTCGGGCAAGGCGCCGAGCTTCGTGAAGGGGGACGACAACGTCAAGGCCGAGGAGAAGGTCCACGAACTGTCCGCGGACCGCTCCCGCAGCCTGCCGACCTCCGAACACATCAAGGTGACCTGCACGCCGGGCAAGAATGAGACGAACTACGCCTACTACTACTACCCGACGCCGGCCGCCCCGCTGACCGAAGACCTGAGCCTGAGCCTGTACGTCCACTCCAACCGGGCCGGCGTGCAACTGCTCGGCCGGCTGGTGATCCCCAAGGAACGCAACCCGAAGCAGATCGACGAACAACTCACGGTCACGGTCCTGATCGACACGTACAAGGCCCCGGCCAGTGACTGGCAAAAGCTCGTCCTCAAGCGGCCGCTCGACATCATCCAAGCCCAGAAGCTGGCCCTGCGCAACCGCCTGCGCCGGGACGTGGACCTGACGGACGCCTACTTCGACCAGATCGTGCTGAACGTGTACTGCGGCGCCGGCGAGACCGACCTGTACGTGGACAACTTGGAAATCGGCCCGGTGAAGGCCGGGGCCAACCCGCCGCCGCCCGTGACGCCGAAAGACCCGCCGCCCGTCGGCAAAGTGACCTCGAAGGACAAGGAAAAGCCGGCCGTGCCGCCGGCCGGCGACCGCGGCATCGACGTGGACTTCAACCGCACCAAGCTCCTCGTGAACGGCAAGCCGGTGTTCCCGCGCTTCATCCGGTACAGCGGGACGCCGTTGCAGGTGCTCAAAGAGGCCGGGTTCAACGCCCTGTACATGCCGGTGGACACGCCGCAAAGCGTGATCGACGACGCCATCGACAATTACGGCTTCTGGATCATCCCGTACATCCCGCCGGTCGGGGAAAGCAACCCGGACGGCTCGCCGAACCCGCTCGTCACGAAGGACGCCGATGCCCTGGTGACCGCGATCCGCAAGTTCCAAGCCGGGGACGCCGTGCTGTTCTGGGACTTCGGGCCGGTGCGGTCCGAAGACTACCCGCGCGTCGTCCGCACGGTGGAAGCCGTCCGGGCCGCCGACCCGCGACGGCCGGTGAGCGCCGACGTGTGGGACGGGTTCAACAAGTACTCCATCCCGATCCAACTCGTCGGCACGCACCGCGACCCGCTGACGACCTCGCTCGAACTCGACCAGTACAGCCGGTGGCTGACCCAGCGGAAAATTCTCTCGTCGGGCAGCAAGTTCCAGTGGACGTGGATTCAGACGCACCTGCCCGAGTGGCAGACGAAACTGCTCTACGGCAAGACCTACGCGGACGGCTTCACGGAGCCGATCGGCCCGCAGCCGGAGCAGATTCGCCTGCTTACATACTTGGCCCTCGCGTCCGGCAACAAGGGAATCGGCTTCTGGTCGGACAAGTTTCTCGCGGACAGCCACCAGGGGCGGGACCGCCTGCTGCAAATCGCGCTGCTGAACCAAGAAATCGAAATGCTGGAGCCGCTGCTGCTCAACCTGAACGGCGACGTGCGCTGGGTGAAGTCGTCCAACCCGAACGTGCAGGTCGCCGTCTTGCAGACCAACGGCAAGGGCGTGCTGGCCCTGCCGATCTGGCTGGGCGGCGGCGCCCAGTACGTGCCGCCGCAGGGGGCCGTCTCGAACCTGACGTTCACCGTGCCGCTCGTCCCGGACGGGGCCGAGCCGTGGGAACTCAGCCCGGTGCGCGTGCAGTCGCTACAGAACCAACTCAAGCAGGTGCCGGAGGGCGTGCAGGTGACGCTGCCGGAATTCGACCTGACCGCCGCCGTGGTGTTCACCAGCGACAACTCGAAAGACGGCCTGGTGGCCATGTGGCAGAAGCACACGCGCCGCGTGAGCCGGTTCGCCGCGTCGTGGGCCGTGGAGATGGCCGACGAGGAGTTCCGCAAGGTGGCCAAGACGCAAGACCGGCTGAATGAAGTCGCCCCGCCGCTGGCCGAGGCCCCGATGCTGCTGCGGAACGCCGAGCAGCGCTTGCTGATCGCCAAGCGGGACCGCGTGGCGAACAACGACGAGTCCGCGTACTACGAGGCGCTGCGGGCGCTCCGGCCGCTCCGCATCCTGATGCGCGCCCAGTGGGAGCGGGCGACAAAGTCGCTGGACTTCCCGGCCGCCAGCCCGTACGCCGCCAGCTTTTACACGCTGCCGAAGCACTGGGAACTCGCCAACCTCCTGCGCGGCGGCGAAGTGGCCGCCAGCGCCCTGCCCGACGGCGACTTCGAGCGTCTGGCCGTCCCCGACCGCCGCGGCGTCCCGGCCACGCAGTTGCCGGGGTGGACCGTGCAAGAAGTGGCCTTGGACGACGTGCTGATGGAGGCCAAGTTCGTGCCGGCCGACGTGGCCCAAGACGCGGACATTATCCCGCCGGTCAAGAAGCGCCCGCTCTACACGCCGACCGCGTTGAGCAAGCAACTGGAAGACCCGACGCCGCCGAAGCCGAAGCTGGGGAATACGGTGTTGCGGCTCAAGGTGACGCCGAAGCCGGTGACACTGCTGAAGGACGGCGCCAAGCCGCCGCCGGAGCCGCAGGCCTTGGAGCGGGTGTTCCTGGCCGTCAACAGCCCGCCCGTCCGGCTACCGCCGGGGAGTTGGGCGCGCGTGTCCGGCTGGATTAAGACCGGCTCCCCCATCCGGGCGTCGGCCGACGGCGTCATGTTCTACGACACGACCGCCGGCGAAGCCCACGCCCTGCGCCTGCTCGACCAGCCGACGTGGAAGCAGTTCCACTTCTACCGCAAAGTCCCGACGACCGGCGACCTGCGCGTCCGCATGGCCCTCACCGGCTTCGGCACCGTCTACTTCGACGACATCCGCGTCGAGCCGATCGTCACGCCGATCGCCAGCCGGCCGGCGGCGGCGGTTCCCAAGGCGGGACAAAATTGACCATTCGGTGGGTTGCCGCTTGAACGGCGCGTGGGAGAGGTCGCCGGCGCTTTCTCACACGGAATGAATGATTTCGTTATCACGAATTGCTTGACCACGCTTGATCGGTCTGGTCTAATAGCTCTAACTCGGCGCCCCCGCGCCCCCTCTCTCAGAGCGTCAAATGCCTCAATACGCCCGCGTGGCCCTCATTATCATTGTTTGCCTGGGCCTCGCGGCGGGCGGGGTGGCCCTCATCGACTATATCCAACGGCCGGCGGAGAAGAAGATTGATTACACGCCCGCCCCGGAGAGGCCGTCCCCGCCGCTGATCCCGGGAACCAACTTGACCGAGGTGGCCATCGACCTCGACGTGTCCGACGCGACGAAGCCGGTCGATCCGATTGTCTTTTTTGAAGCGCCGGACCCGTATGACGACGCGGAGTACCCGAAAGTGACCGGCCTGCTACGGCGGGAACTATACCGTCAAGGCGCGCTGCTGGCCGCCCGGCACGAACTCGGCCTCTCGCCGCGGGACGCCTTGCTCGGGGAGGAAGCGCCGGAAGACATCCGGCCGTTCAACCGCATTCGGGTGAACCCATTATTCAGAGATTACTTCAAGGCCCAATTGAAAATCGAGTTCGGGCCGCCGGCCGCGAGCCGCCTCGTCTGGCACGCGGCCGGGCCCAAAGACGCCCAGCCGGAGGAGTCCTTCGCCCAAGCGGTCACGGCGGCCGAGGCGCTATCCCGCGGCAGATACGTCGACGCCCTCAAGCGGACCGGCCTCCGCGGGCAGGCCGTCCGCGCCGCCCCCGCCGGCCGTGTGCCGGAGAAGATTGAGGCCTTGCTGCGAAAGATGACCTTCCACGACCATTTCGCGGCCGTGCGGGACTTGCACGCGCTGGTCACGGCCGACGGGGAATCCGCCGCCGCGCTGACGGCCCTCACGCGCGCTTACGCCAATTTGGCCATGCTGACCGACCGGCAATGGGACGCGATGCCTTGGGTGTTTAAGGCCCGGGCGCTGCTGTACGCCGAGCGGCTGCGGGCCAAGGATCCGGCGTCCCCGTGGGGCCACTGGGCGCGGGCGTACGCCGCCGCCCTCGTCGGCCTGCATCGATTGGCGCTGGACGATTTCGCCGCCGCTGAGAAAGTCCGCGGCGACACCCCGACGCCGGCGTGGGCGACCCTCGCGGACGCCGTCTGCCGGTTCGACTCGGCCCGGTTGGAGCAAGTGGCCGCCGCCGACCCGCTGGCCGACACGGCGGCCGTGTTTCGCTTTCTCACCACGGAGGACCCGTTCGCCGCGGCCCGCGCGCTGGCGGCCGCGAAGGCCGCCCTCGGCCGCGTCCCGGAGTGCTATCGCGTCCACGACGCGGTCGAAGACTTCCGC
>JAYUGD010000697.1:0-1458 GCA_043767785.1 Zavarzinella sp.
AACGTAAACAAGATGGCGGAACTGTGCTGTCTGAACGACAGCAGCCAATGGACCGCCTACTGGACTGCGGCCTGAATGCCAGAATCCGTTGGCGCACCCGCGGATACACCCCAATCCCAATCGCGGCGGGAATTCGCTTGCGTTCCTTGCAGACTTCGGGTATGCCGTCGGCGATGAACCGGACCCCCGCCTTTGCCGGCCGCACGGCCGTGGTCTTTCCCGTGCCGCCCGTCCCCGTTTTCGACTGGGACGCCGAGGACGGGCCGCCGCCCGTCGTCCACGTGCTGGCGGTGAGCGAGCGCCGGCTGACCGCGCCGTTGGAGGCGTTGCTCCGGCAAATGGCCAAGGTCGGGGCCGCCCCCGGGTGTTTGTTCGGGCGGTATCGGCTGGAAGGGTTGCGGGAGGCCTTGGAGCGGCACGAACACGCCCGGCTGCGGGTCATTGCCGAGGAGTTGGCCGAGGCCTTGGCGACCGACGACATCGCCCGCGTGGTCACGCGGCCGTTGGACGCGCTGGACGCGGACGCCGACTGGTGCCGGGTGATCGCGGACGCGGCGGTCGCCATCGCGGCCGCCGCCCGTCCACTGTTGCAGCACTGCGAGTGGCGCGTCTTCGGCGGGCTGCGGCCCGTGCAGCCGTGGGTCATCTTGCGGCGGAAGGCGGATTACCCGCCGGCCGAGCCGCTGCGGTTTCGCGAACACGTTTTGCCGGCCGCGACCGCCCTGTGGCAATCGCTGCCGGCCCTGCGGGCGGCGGGTTAAGACTCCGCCCCGTGCCGCTGGCGGCACCGCGGCTCGCCGAAAATCTCTTTCAGCACCAAGGCCACGGCCGGCCCTTGGTTCGACCGCAAAATCTGTTGGATGGTCTGCAAGACGGGGGACACCAACTCCCGCTCCGTGCCGCCGCCGCCGGCGGCCGTGCGGGCCATTTTCGCCTGCTTGAAGCCCGCAAGCGTGTGGCTGGTGGCGCCGCCGGTCGGGGCCATCGGTTCGGCCGGCGTCACCGGCCGCAGGACCGGCACGTCGGCCGTCTTCGCGGGCAACGCCGGCGGGGCGTTCCCCTTGCGGTTGTTGGCCCGGCGGTTCGGCGGGGGCCGGTCGGCCCGCGCGGCCGCCGGCTGGTTGGCCCGCTGCGGCTGCGGCTGCGGGCGCGGGGCGGGCTTCGGGGCGGCCTCCCCGCGGGTGCGCAGCTTGTCGATCTCCGCCATGAACCGCTCAAGGTCGGAGTTGGTGGTCTTCTCCGGCTCCCGCTGTTGTTGGTTGTTCTGCCGGTTGCGGTTCGGCGGCGCCGGCCGGGGCGGCGGCTTCGGGTTCGCCGACTGCGTCGCCTTCATGACCGCGCTGACGATCCACACCAGCACGAACATGCCGACGACGACCAGGATCATGTTTTGCATTGCTTGCTCCCGAATTCCTTTTAGTGAGCCGAGCGGCGTAAGCCGCCGGGTGAAGTTCGAGC
>JAYUGD010000698.1:0-1457 GCA_043767785.1 Zavarzinella sp.
CAACACGACGGGCGGTTGTCCGGCTCGTTCCAGATTTCCCAATGGCGGATCGGGTATTTGAACCCGTTGGCCCAGCCTTCGGTGTAGTGTCGAATGATGCCCACGCACGCGGCCGCCCACCGCTCCGGGTTTTTCGGCGGCCGGGAGCGCCGCTTGGCCTTCTGGTGTTCGATGCTCTCGCCCAAGCGATAAATGACATTCGTGCCGCTGTCGAGGATGGCCTTCACGAACTCGTCGGTGCGCTCGAAGTCGTAGCTCTCCGGTTTGTCCGGGTCGGCCGTCGCGTCCGGGAAGACGGCGTGCATGTCCACGACATCGGGAATGGGCCAGTGGCAGTCGTGCAGGCGGGCGGTAGAAAACTTGGCTTCCTTCCACTTCGCGGACACGTCGAGAATCCCCCCGGCCGCCAACGGCCCGCCATTAACGCCGTGCAGGGGCCGAACCGCATTGCCGGGTTTGGCCGCGTCGAAGACGATTGCCGGCGGGGCGGCGGTCGCTCTGTTCACGGCGATTGCCGAGGGCGGGAGGGCGAGCAGAAAACGGCGACGGTCCACGGCTTACTCCGCGAAAGTTCGAGCGGATAGTTTATGGCGTGCTTCGCGCGGCCCGGTTCGTGGGCGGACAAATCGGATTGTTGGGCGCTTGCGTCCCGCATGTGGCTCTGGTACGATCATTCCCCCACGAGTGACCGTTCCCATTTCAGGATTGACCCCATGAGATTCATCGCGTTGCTGCTCGCCCTGTCGGCCGTCGGCTTGGGCGTGGCCCAAGAGAAGAAGGAAGCCCCGGACGTCAAGCCGCGCGAGGGCAAGAGTGAGACGGTCAAGCTGTTTGACGGCAAGACACTTGACGGCTGGGTCGGGTACGAGGACTTGTGGTCCGTCAAGGACGGCGTGATCGTCGCCCGCAACGAGAAGCCGTTGAAGTTCAGCACCTACCTGCTGACCAAGAACAACTACTCCGACTTCCGCCTCACGTTTTCGGCCAAACTGGTCGAGTCCGAAATGCACTCGGGCGTCTGCTTCTGGGGCGTCGTCAAGCCGGACGTGTCCAAAGACCCCGAGGCCGAGCGGTCCAAGTACACCTATGCGGGCCACTTGGTGATGTTCCCGTCCGGGTACGGCCTGTACGACCTGTTCGGCCGCAACAGCCTGACGGTGGACGCCGCCCCCGCGAAGAAGGCCGGCAAGCAGCACGACTGGAACGACGTGGAAATCCTGGCCCAAGGCAACCGCATCCGCGTGGCCATCAACGGCGCGGCCGTCATGGACTACCGCGACGCGGAACCGATCCGCATCAAGGAAGGCCCCATCGGCCTGCAACTCCATAACAACCCGTTGAAGCAGGAAATCCACTTCAAGGGCCTGACGCTCGAAACATTCCCGAAGGAAGATAAGTTGCTGACGGTGAAGTAAACAGCGGCCGCGTCGTCAGCAACACAGGCGAGCGGGGGACGT
>JAYUGD010000699.1:0-4385 GCA_043767785.1 Zavarzinella sp.
GGGGAACCGGCTTCTTGCTCCCCCTCTCCGCTTCGGAGAGGGGGCCGGGGGGTGAGGTAAACGGCCGGCACCCGCGCGAAAACTACTACACCCGCCCAAACTCCGTTCTCGTGTCACCCCCCCATCAGCGTCGCCCACACGGCCGTCGGGATGGCGTCCAAAATCGGGCCGACGGTTGGGGAGACTGGGGCCAAGTCCGCCAGGCGGTGGCGCGGCAGCCAGACGGCCGTGTGGCCGGGCAGCGGGCACGGCGAGCCGACCGGGGCGCGCAGGGCGAACACCTTGACGGCGTACCGCTTCCACACGCCGTCCCGGCCGCTCTGGTGGTACGGGTCCACGGACACGTTCACCGGCTGCGGCCGGTGCCCGGCGTCCAGCGGCCGGCCCAGCACTTCGACGGCGGCCCGCAACGCGGCCTCGGCGGCCGGCTCCGCGGTCGGCTCGTCGTGCGGCAGGATGCCGGGCTTCTCGCCGATGCGCGTCATCGGCAGGGTGAACGCCCCCCACGACTCGCTGTAGTCGAACAGCACTTCGCCGTTCTCGTTGCCGATGATCGTGACGGCCAATTCGACGCTCTGCACCGGGTCGGACATGACGGGACTCCGCGGGGGGCATCAACACATGGGCTTGACTTCGGTGTACCGGCCGGCGGGGGAGGAAGCAACCTCACCCCCCGGCCCCCTCTCCGCAACGGAGAGGGGGAGCAAGCAGGCGGCGGCTTCCCGCCCGTAGGGCAAGCGTCTCGCTTGCCCGTGTGATTCAGGCAAGCGCGACGCTCGCCCTACGTTCCTTGCCAGTCCCCCCTCTCCGCCGCGGAGAGGGGGTTAGGGGGTGAGGTTGTCTTTCGCGCACAGCCGCGGCCTATTCAACCGTCACCGCACCACGCGGTAGCCGAGTTTCAGAATCGCCTTCAGCGTCTCGCGGGCGGTGGCCCGGTCGAAGTCCTTCTCGTCTTCGGACAGGTCCGCGTAGGGGACGAGGCCGGGGTGTTCCTTGCGGCCGTCGTCGCGGGCCGGGCCGTACGTCCACCCTTGCTTGATGCGCAGGGCGGCCCACACGTCGTGCGTATTCTCGGCCAACCGCTCCAACAGCACGCTCAGGTCCGCCGGGAACGGGATGTCGTCGGTATTGATCGGCGTCGGGGCGTAGGTCGGCGTCATCACGGCGTCTCCGGGGTGAACCCGGTTCAGTGTATGGCGGCCAACGGGGGCTTGAACTAAGATGGGCCGCACCCGCCGGGTGCTCGACTGTTGGAGCGTAGTCGTGAGCCAAGACCAGCCGATGCCGTTCGACTTGTTCGTGAGCTACGCCCACGCGGACGACCGCGACGCGCACGCCGGCAAGGTGACGGCCCTCGTCAACGCGATCAAGGCCCGGCACGCGGAGGCGTTCCCGGCCGAGCCGTTGACCGAGTTCTTCGACACCGCGGCCATTGTCACCGGGGATTACTGGAAGGAGAAAATCCTCAAGGGGCTGGAGCAGTCGGCCGTCATGGTGGCGGTGCTGTCGCCGGCGTACTTCGCCAGTGAGTGGTGCCGGCGGGAGTGGGAGACGTTCACGCAGTTGGAGTTGCAGCGGACCTACCCGGGGGCGGCCATCAGCCCGATTTACGTGCTGCGGCACCCGGACTTCGACGCGGACGAGAGCCTGCAACTGCAAGACTGGCTGAAAGACCTCAAGAACCGGCAGTACGTGGAGTGGCTCCCCTACTGGCCGGACGGGGAGGCCGCCCTGCAGCGGCTGGAAGTCAAGAAGCAGTTGGACGACCTGCACGACCGGGCGTGGGAGCGCGTCAAGCAGGTGCGGCGGTTCCGGCGGCAGCCGTGGAACGTCCCGACGGAGAAGCGCCAAGTCTTCGTCGGCCGCGTGGACGACTTGGCCGAGGTCAACCGCCGGCTGATGACGGTGCAGACGGTGGGGGTGACGGCCGTCAGCGGCCTCGGCGGCGTCGGCAAGACGACCTTGGCCCTGCGCTACGCCCAACAGTTCCGCGACCACTACCCCGGCGGCGTGCTGTACGTGCCGTGCGACCAGATCACGCGGGCCGAAGACCTGCGGTCCCGCCTGCTGGACCTCGGCCCGCTCCTGTTCCGCTGGCCGGACATGACCGCGGCCGACCAGGCCGCCGCGGCCGCCGTGACGGGCGAGTTGGCGGCCCTCCGCGAGCGGGACGAGCCCGCGGCGTACCAAAAGCTGAAGGCCCTCCTCGAAGCCGGGGACCGCAAGCTGCTGATCTTCGACAACGTCAACCACGCGGACCTCGTGGACGCGGCCGCCCGCAAGTCGCTGCCGGCCCCGCAAAACGTCCGGCAACTGTTCACGACCCGCCTCGGCGAAGACGACCTCGGCGGCATGCCGACGCACACGCTCGGCCTGCTCTCCGCGGCCGACGCGCTCGACTTGGTGTTCAAGTGGCGGCAATTCGCCCGCGACGTCGCCGACGCCGAGTACCAAGCCGCTTGCCGGCCGGACGCGGTGCTCGACGAAGACGACCTGACGCCGACGGACGCCGAGTGGAAGGCGGCCCTGGCCGTCGTCAACCGCGTGCAACGGCTGACCATCGCCGTCGAAGTGATCGCCGTCCACTTGGCGTTCCGCCCGGAGATCTCGTTCTCCGCCTTCCTGGCCGGCATGAAGAAGAAGGGCCTCGGGGCGAAGATGGCCGCCGCCGGCGGCGACGCGAAGGTAAAGGCGTGGGTCAGCCACCCCGAGAAGTTGATGGGGCCGCTGTTCGAGCCGACGCTGGCCGCGCTCGGCCCGCTGGCCCGGCGGGTCTTGGAATGCGCCGCCTGCTGGCCCAAGGACCAAATCCCCTTGGAATGGGTCCGCGAGGTCTTGGCCGCCGACGCGGAAGCCGCGGCCTTGCTGGCCCACGACGACGATGACCCGGACCCGTGGCTGGACGCCTTGCGGCTACTGAGCGACCGCCAGTTGCTGCACGGCCCGCCGGGGCCGGAGGACTTCCCGCTCGGCCGGATGCACCAAATCTTGCAGGAGGTGGCGGCGGCCGGCCTCGGCGGGCGGCGGGCGGCCGTGGAAGCCGCGGTGTTGTCGCGGGCGAAGGCGGCCGCCGTCCTCATTGACGAGGCCAAGTATTTCACCCCGCGGACACACGCCGAATTCCGCGTGATCGAGGCGACGGTCACGCGATTCGGCCCCGCCCCGCACCCGGACGTGGCGCTCATCCGGCGGGCGATGGTCAGCCCTCTCATTCAAACTGGCCGCTTGACGGCGGCGGCCGCGCACGCCGACCTGGCGCACGCGGCGTTGAGCGAACTGGCGGCGGCCGACCCGGGCGACGCCCAGCGGCGCCAGGACCTGTCCGTCGGCCACACCAAAGTCGGCGACGTGCGCCGCGCCCAAGGCGACTTGGACGCCGCCTTGGGCGCGTACCGGGCCGGCTTGGCCATCGGCATCGCGTTGACGGCGGCCGTCCCGGAAAACGCCGCGTGGCGCCGCGACCTCGCCATGAGTCACATCAAAATCGGGGACGTGCGCCGCGCCCAAGGCGACTTGGCCGAAGCGCTGGCCGCGTACCAGACCTGCTTGACGACTCGGGAAGAACTGACGGCGGCCGACCCGGCGAACGCCGCGTGGCGCCGTGACCTGGCCGTCAGCCACAACAAGATCGGGGACGTGCGGCGGGCCCAAGGGGACAGTGCCGGCGCTCGGGCCGGGTACGAGCGGAGTTTGGCCATTGTTGAAGAACTGGCGGCGGCCGACCCGGCGAACGCCGCGTGGCGCCGCGACCTGGCCGTCAGCCTCGAGAAGATCGGGGACGTCCGGCGCGACCAGGGGGACTTGGCCGCGGCGCTTGCGGCGTACGCGCGGTGCTTGGCCGTCCGGGAGGAACTGGCGGCGGCCGACCCGGAAAACGCCGCGTGGCGGCGCGACCTCTCCTTGAGTCACATTAAAATCGGGGACGTGCGCCGCGCCCAAGGCGACTTGGCCGAAGCGCTGGCCGCGTACCGGGCCGGCGCGGCGATCCGGGAAGAACTGACGGCCGCCGACCCGGGCAACGCCAACCGGCGCCGCGACCTGTCTGTCAGCCACAACAAGATCGGCGGCGTCTTGCAGAAACAAGGGGATTCGGCCGGGGCGCTGGCCGCGTACGAGGCCTGCCTGGCGATCCGGGAAGAACTGGCGGCGGCCGACCCGGCGAATGCCGCGTGGCGCCGCGACCTGGCCGTCAGCCATGAGAAAATCGGGGACGCGCGGCGCGACCAGGGGGACTTGGCCGGGGCGCTGGCCGCGTACGAGACCTGCCTGGCGACGCGGGAAGCGCTTGCGGCGGCCGACCCGGCGAACGCCGCGTGGCGCCACGACTTGTCCGTCGGCCACACCAAAGTCGGCGACGTGCGCCGGGCCCGCGGGGACACCGCCGG
>JAYUGD010000700.1:0-4384 GCA_043767785.1 Zavarzinella sp.
AACGCAGTAGGCCGGCACGTTGAAAACGTACCCCACATTCCGAAACCGGTCCCCCTCTCCGCCGCGGAGAGGGGGACCGGTTGCCTTTCGCGGCGAGCATAACGTACGCGGCTTCACCCATCATTCTCCGGGCGACTTCGACTTTGATCTGCTCATCGGTCCAGTCCGGGTGGTCTCTCCTGATGCCGGCGGCGATCAACATTCTCGCCGTGCGGTTGGCAGCGAACCCCATCGCCAGCCGTTGGGCCGGCGTCTTCGCCCGCAGGACCGCGGCCGCCGCTTCGTCAATCACGTCAATGTGGCTGAAATCGAGCCTTTTCAAAGGGTCATCCTCAAGGGGCCGGCGGCGGGGCGAATTGGGCGGTCACGTATGCGGCGATATTCACGTAATACTCGCCCAGCAGTTTATCCTGCACGACTGTGCCGGGGTATGCGTTGGCGAACTGTTGCGCCGTCCGATACCGCGCGACCAAGGACGCATCGTACAACGCTTTGAATTCGGCATAAATGGCTGGATGGTGCGCGAGCAAAAAACTCAATCGCCCGCCGTGATCTTTGCTGTGCTGATCCTGGAGTTTCGGCCGGACGGTCCGAAGGCGTTCGGCGAGGTGCACGGCCGAATAAAAGAGCGCCACCGCCACCCAATCCTGATATCCGGGGGCGGCGGCGGCGATGGCGGCGAACTGGCGGTTGTGTTCGGCCTTTTGCTTATGTTGCGTCGAGTTGGGCATATACCTGCAGGGCCGTCTCGGGGTCGAAGAAGGTGGAAAGCGTCTCAAGGTCGCCGGCCGGCAATTGGTGGCAGATCGCGGTCCACTTGGCTTGAAAAAACCGAATGTCCATTCGGGCCAGTTCCGGAAGCAACTCAAAGTCGTACTGCTCGCTTTTGCCGATCACGAAGATGGGCATGCTGCCGCCCTGCGGCTCACCGACATAACACGAGGCCACCCGATCCGCACGCGTCAGACACCACTCGTGCAGTGGCAACAACACGTCGTCTTTAAAGCTCGCGTACTTGCGGGCGAAGTCGGCCATCAGTTGGCACGCCTCGACGGCCTTCTGGGAACTGATGACAAACACGTCTTGGTCTTCCGGGCTGACGACGACTTGGCCGTCGTCGAACCGCAACCGCACGGGGCTTTTGCGGCCGGCTTCCGGCGGGGCTTCGGTCATTCGGCGTCTCCGCGGTCAACGGGGCGATTGGGTCAGTATATCGGGTCGCCGGCAGCTTACTTGTACTCCTCCCGCACCGGGTAAAAGATGTCGAGCGCCTGCCCGGCGCCGCCGACGGGGACGACTTTGTGCTTCACGTTGCCGGGGATGAAGTAGAAGTCGCCGGGGCCGAGGTCGCGGACCTCGTCGCCGATGTGGAACGTGGCGCGGCCGGCGACCATCATGCCCATCTGCTCGTTGGCGTGGCTGTGCCAATCGACGACCCCTTCGGCCGGGATGTCCACGAGCGAGAGTTGCATGTGCTCGCCGGCGTAGGTGCGGATCGTCACGCAGCCGAAGATGGTGTGGTGGCCGCACTCGGCCGGGGCGGGAAAGTATCGGCTCATGGGTTGCTCGGCGAGGCTTCGGGATAGAATTCAACGGTGGGGATATGGTACGCGCCCGCCCCGGAGCCGCCGCATGAGTTGGCCGAAGCCGATGACGATTGGGGAAGTCCGCAGCGGGCTGAGACCCCCCCCGGCCCCCCCTTGCCAAGGGGGGGAGGAAAACCGGCCCACCCAAACGCTCGCGCCCCTCGCGGCGGCCGGCTTTTCTTCTCCCCCCCTTGGCAAGGGGGGGCCGGGGGGGGGCTTAACCTATCACCCACTCCGAACCGCCCTCGCGTTTCTGTGCTTGGCTTCCCCAACCGTCGCCCGCGCCGAAATCCCCGCCGGCGTCCTCGACCTCCAGCGGGCCGTCCACGACGTGATCGACAAGGCGGAGCCGTCCGTCGCGTGCATTCTTGTGTCGCGGTCCGGCAAGTACGCGGACTTGGGCGAGGGGCCGTCCTCCGCGATCCCCGGCAAGCTCGGGGCCTTCACGCCCGGCCGGCACGAGCGGTTCGCGGACGGCGTTCAGATCGCCTTGGTGAAGCGGCTCAACCTCGCGGACCCGGAGGCCGTCCCGGAGAGTTACGGGTCCGGCGTCGTGATCGACGCCGCCGGCCTCGTCCTCACCAACTACCACGTCATCGAAAAGGCGACCAAGATTTTCGTCCGCCTGCCGGGGGACGCGCGCGGCAGTTACGCGGACATCATCGGGGCCGATTCGCGGGCCGACTTGGCGGTGCTGAAACTGATTAACCCGCCCGGGAACATGAAGCCCATCGCGATCGGGGACGGCTCCAAGGTCCGCAAGGGGGACTGGGTGATCTCGCTGGCGAACCTGCTCGGCACGGGCTTCCGCGACGGCAGCCCCAGCGCGTCGTGGGGGATTATTTCCAACGTCCGGCGCCGCGGCCCCGGCCCGGCCGACGAGGTGAAGCGCACCAAGCCGCTGACGCAGTACGCCGTCCTGCTCCAGACGGACGCCCGCCTGAACTTCGGCTGCTCCGGCGGGGCGATCCTGAACCTCAACGGCGAACTCATTGGTCTGTCCACGGCGCTCGCGGCCGTCACCGGCGGGGAGACGGCCGGGGGCTTCGCCGTCCCCATGTCCTCGAACGTGTTGAAGATCATCGACGTGCTAAAGCGCGGGCAAGAAGTCGAGTACGGCTTCCTCGGCGTGTCCGTCAACCCGGACGATCGGCCGCCGGGCGGCGGCGTCCTCGTGCGCGACGTGGCCCCCGGCACGCCGGCCGCGCGGGCCGGCATCCGCGGCCGCGACATCATCACCGCCATCGACGGCCACCCGGTCAAGGAGCACGACGACCTGTTCCTGCACGTCGCCACCGCGCTGGCCGGCAACGAGGCGACCGTCACCCTCAATGGCGGCCGGGCGGTCACTACGCGGCTCGTGAAGGCGTCGCACGCCGAGCCGTTCATCGCCGCCAACCGGCCGCGGCCCGTGTTCGGCCTCACGGTCGATTACCTCAGCACGATCTCCGGCGACGGCGCCATCGACTCCGGCGTCCTCATCCGCGAGATTGCGCCGGGCAGCGCCGCCGCCCGCGGCGTCTTGGGGGAGCGGGCCGCCAAAACTCGCCTGGTGATCGTCTCCGTCAACGGCGTGGCCGTCAACACGCCGGCCGAGTTCTATCGGGAAGCACAAGGGAAGACGGCCGTGAAGCTCGGCGTGGCCGACACCGACCGCGAGTCCGAGAAACCCCGTTTTGAGGTGACACTGCCGTGAGCTTCCGCTACGCGATTTGCAACGAGACTTACGTGAACTGGCCGCACGAAAAGGTGTGCGAGGCCGTCGCCGCCGCCGGGTACACCGGCTTGGAGATGGCCCCGTTCACGCTGGCCCCGCTCATCACCGACGTGTCCGCGGCGCGCCGGGCCGAACTGCGCCGCCAGGCCGAGTCGCGCGGGCTGACGCTGATCGGCCTGCACTGGCTGCTGGCCAAGACGGAGGGCTTCATGCTCACGTCGTCGGACCCGGAAGTCCGCAAGCGCACCGGCTTGTACCTCGCCGAACTGGCGAAGGCGTGCCGCGACCTCGGCGGGGACATTCTGGTTCTCGGCTCGCCGATGCAGCGCAAAATCCCGCCGGGGGGGACGAAGCAGACGGCCGAGGACTACGCCATCGACGCGATTAGTCACGCCCTGCCGGAACTCGACCGCCAACGGGTGACGCTGGCCCTCGAACCGTTGGCCCCGGCCGACGCGGACTTCCTGCAAACGGCGGCCGAGGGGCACGCCATGATGACGCGCCTCAATCACCCGTTCGTGAAACTGCACCTCGACGTGAAGGCCATGTGCACGGAGGCGAAGCCGGTCGCGGCCGTGATCCGCGAGTTCGCCCCGGCGATGAAGCACTTCCACGCCAACGACGCCAACCTCCGCGGCCCCGGCTTCGGCGCCACGGACTTCGTCCCCATCTTCCAAGCGCTGAAGGACGTGAACTATACGGGCTGGGTCTCCGTGGAAGTGTTCGACTACACCCCGGACCCGCAGACGATCGCCACGCGAAGTTTGGCGCACATGCGGCAGTGTGAGGCGGCCGTGAAGGAGTGATTTCGGCTCCGAGCGCAGCGAGGGAGGCGAGCCAGAAGCGTGAGCGACTGGAGGAGCCGCACGCCCGCGACGGCCGCGAACCGAGTCTTCGAGGTTCGCATTCCGGGGAAGCGACTGGGCGCGTGGGTCGGGCGTCGAAGACTCGCCCTTTTGCGGTCGCGTGCGTGGCGCGCCCTCCAGTCGCTAGAGCAGTTTCAGTTTCCGTGTTGCGGCCGGCGTGTGGTGGGACCGGCGTCCCGCCGGTCGTTTTTTTCCCGACGACCGGCGGGACGCCG
>JAYUGD010000701.1:0-4380 GCA_043767785.1 Zavarzinella sp.
CCGGGGAACGACCGCAGACACCGGCGACGGTCTCGGGACGCGCTCCGCTGCGCAAAGCCTCCGCGTCGCGGCTAACAAATCGGTCAATGGTCGCGGTGCCGCGCATCACCATCTTGATTCCCCCGCCGCGAACTCCGAAAACGCTCTGGGACATTCCCGTCAAACCCGCGAGTCCTCTCCCATGCCATCCTCCCTGCGCACGCTCCCCGACCAAGCCATCATTACTGGGTGGGATTTCAGCACCGGGGCCGTCAAGTGCCTCGCGTTCGACCTCTCCGGCACGGTCGTCGCTGAGGTGCGATTTCCTACCGACCTGTGGACCGAGGGGGGCGTGTCCGAATTCAACATGTTGCAATTGGAAGGGCAGGCGCGGGCGACGACCCGCGGCATGGCCGATGCGTTGAAGAAGCTGGGCCGGCTGTCGGACTGGGTCGCCGGCGGCATCTCCGCGACGCACCACACGGCCGGGCGCGTGGACAACCTTGGCAACCAAGTCCGCCGCATGATCTGCTGGAACGACCAGACGCTGGCCAAGTACCACGCCAAGGGGATCGAACGGCTCGGCGGCCCGGACGCGGTGAAGGAGTTGATCGGCGGCCCGTGGGCGATCCGCTACAGCCTGAGTCATTTGGTGAAGGACGAGGAGACGCTGTCAGCCGACGAGTGGAAGCGCACCGCCAAAATCACCTGTCACGGGGTCGCCGCCGCCGGCTACCTGACCGGCAATTTTAACGTGACCAGCGTGTCCTCGGCCGCGTCCACGGGCATGATGGACTTCCGCACCAACCAGTGGGCCAAGGGAATGCTGAACGCCCTCGCGTCGGCGGAACACCGCGAGCAGGCGTGGAACGCTTTGCCGACGATCATCCAAGACATGAACGACCCCATCGGCCCGCTCTCGGAGGCGACGGCCAAAGACGCCGGCCTGCACCCGGAAGTGCGACCGCTCATCTTCCCGACACTCGACGACCAAGCCGCCGGCCTCGTCGGCGGCGGGGCCGTGGACGCCGGGCAGGTGGCGATCATCCTCGGCAACTCGGCCGTGGTGAACTCCTCGGCCGCCGCCGCCCCAAATTCCGGCACGCTGGACGCCATGAAGCTCAACTGGGGGCCGTACCTCTGGATGCGTTGTTACAGCAACGGCGCCCAATTCCTCGACCGCGTCGTCGGCTCCAAGCCCAATTGGGAGAAATTGGAAAAGGCCGCCCGCGCCGTCCCGCCGGGGTGCAACGGCGTCAGCGTGTTGCCATTCGTGTTGTCTGAGCCGTCCGTCGGTGTGACCGAGCCGCGGGTGCAATGGTTCCCGAATGAACCCGCCGACGTCGGCGTGAAGTTCCGGGCCGCGCTGGAGGCCATCGCCTACCTGATCGCCTTGGCCGTGAAGGAACACGAAGCGGCCGGGACCAAAGTGACGCGCGTCACCATCTCCGGCGGCATCGCCAAGAGCCAACTGATGGGCGATATCCTCGCCAGCGTGCTGAACCGCCCACTGGAACGGTTGCAGTCGAGTGAAGGCACCGCCTTGGGCGCCGCCGTCGTCGCCCTCGCGGGGATCGAGAATGACAACCGCAAGAAGCAGGGCATCACGGAGGCGTACACGGTGGCCGACGCCGTCAAGCAATTGGTGCGCTTCGCCGAGCCTGTTGCGCCCGTGGGTGAATGGACGGGGGCTTACATGACGGGCGTGGAGGAGTTTCGGAAGAAGATTTCGTAAGAGAAGAGTTTCACGCAAAGGCGCAAAGAGGCAAAGTTCGCAAAGAGACAATGACACGTTGGCCAATTCACTGACCGTCGCAACTCATTGTTGAACCATTCTTCTTTGCGAGCTTTGCCTCTTTGCGAACTTTGCGTGAAATGTCTTTCTCTTCTTCGCCTACTTGATGTCGTCCAGCAGGTGTCCGAGCTTGTCTTTCTTCGTCTGCAAATAAGCCGCGTTGTTCGGGTTGCTGGCCATCTGGATCGGCAGGCGGTCCACGATCTTGAGGCCGTAGCTGTCGAGGCCGATGATCTTCTTGGGGTTGTTCGTCAGCAGGCGGATTTCGCGGACGCCGAGGTCGAAGAGGATTTGGGCGCCGAGGCCGTAGTGCCGCAGGTCGGCCGGGAAGCCGAGGCGTTGGTTGGCTTCGACGGTGTCGAGGCCTTCTTCCTGTTGCAATTTGTAGGCCCGCAACTTGTTCAGCAGGCCGATGCCGCGCCCCTCTTGACGCATGTACAGCAGCACGCCGCGGCCGGCCGCCGCGATCTGCCGCAGGGCGTGCGAGAGTTGCGAGCCGCAGTCGCACAAGGCGCTTTGAAGCGTGTCCCCGGTGAAGCACTCGCTATGCACGCGGACCAGCACCGGGTCCGGCTGCACGGGCGTCATGCCGTTTTCTTCCAAGCCAATGCCGCCGACGGTGAGGGCGATGTGCAAGTCGGCGTCCACCATGGACGAATAGGCGAACAGGTCGAACGTGCCGTGGGCCGTCGGTAGTTTCAGGTTGAGTTCGCGGCCGACGAGTTTTTCCCGCTGCCGGCGGTGCTTGATGAGGTCGGCGATCGTACACATCTTGAGCTGGTGCCGTTCGCAAAACTCCTTCAAGTCCGGCAGGCGGGCCATGTGGCCGTCCTCGCGGACCACTTCACAAATGACCGCGGCCGACTTCATCCCGGCCAAGCGGGCGAGGTCCACGCTCCCCTCGGTGTGCCCCGCCCGTACAAGGACGCCCCCCTCGCGCGCCCGCAGGCCATCCAGGTGCCCCTTGTCGAACACCAAGTCCCCGTGGGTGGAACTGGCCGCGATGGCGACGTGGATGCTGTGCGCCCGGTCGAACGCGGAGATGCCGGTGGTGACGCCCTCGCGGGCGTCAAAGTTGTGGGTGAACGGCGTGGCGCTCGGGTCCAAGTTCACGCCGGGCAGCAAGGTCAGGCCGACGCGGTCGCACATGTCGCCGGACATCGCCAGGCACAGCCGGCCGCACGCCTGCCGGATCATGAAGTTGATGGCCTGCGGCGTCACCGCCTCGGCGGCGATCACCACGTCCCCCTCGTTTTCCCGGTGCTCGTCGTCCACGAGGACGATCATCTTCCCGGCCTTCAAGTCCGCGATGGCCTCGTCGATGGTGCAGACGTCGTGCATGGGCAACCCGTGAAAGGGAATCGGCCGATGCGGGTATTGTAACGTGTTTCACGAAAGCCCACGGACGGCCGTCCGTGGGCTTTCGTGAAACCGAATTACCCCCGCGTCTCCCGGCTCGGCTTCACGCTGCCGAAGCTGCCGGTCCCGACTACTTGGCCGATGGGTTCGCCCAAGAGGAGGAAGTTTTCGATGGGGAGCGGTTCCACCTTGAGCAGGTCGGCCTCTTTCCCCTCGGCGAACTTGGCCCGCACCGTTTCGCGGAGTTCGGTATACAGCCGGCCGAGGTGGTTCTCGCCGCGCGCCACCCGATCCGCGGACTCGATGGCCCCCCAGAAGGCGTCGTTGCGGGAGATTTCCACGAACGGGGCTTGGCCGGACCAGCGCAACAGGGCGGCGATCCGCTGCGGGTGGCAAGCGAGTTTGACGCGCAACACCCAGCGCATGACCGAGACGTTGACTTCCAGCCAGTCCGCGCGGACGTGCTTGGGCCGGCCGGTCTTGCGGGCCTTCATCTTGCACTGCATGGCGTGGGGGGCGTCGATGATGTCCCGCTGCCAGTCCGGCTCCGAGGGGTACTTGCAGGCTTGGAACAGGGCCTCGCTCGACTTGACCGTGACGCCGTTCACCGTCAGCGGGAAGGCGTTGCACATGTTGGACAGGTCGCCGTACTCGCCGTCCACCTTGTAAATCACTTGGCACGGGTCGTAACGGTGGTCCCCGATTTCCCAGATCATTTGGCGGCTCACGTGAGAGAAGATCAAAGGCAACGGACACGCGGCAACTCGCCGTCCGCGCCGATCGGCCCGCCGGAAATTACCAGTTTCAACATGGATGGGTCGGCGGACCGAGAATTCCCCTGCCTGCTTAGGTTACAAACTTCCCCCTTGTGCCGGCCCGCATTCCTTGGGAGAATCTACTAGAATACTCCCGCAACTCTGTTTGGCCGAGTTCGGCGCGTTTTGAACAAGGGGCTTCCATGAGACGTTGGCTTTGGGCCGTCACCGCCCTAATGGGGCTGGGCACGGCCGCCCACGCTGAATACGTGATTATCCGCGTGCTGCTGAACTCGTCCAACGGGTCCGGCGCGCCGGGCGGCAACACCGGCGGCCCGAGCGCGCCGCCCGGGGGCATGTTCGGTAACGGCGGCGGACCGCCCCCCGGCGGGATGATCGGTATCGGCGGCGGACCGCCCCCCGGCGGCATCGGCGGCCGGCCGGGCGGCATGGGCGGCGGACCGCCCCCGGGCCCGTGATGCGCGGGAGACT
>JAYUGD010000702.1:0-1450 GCA_043767785.1 Zavarzinella sp.
TCGGGAAGGGGGCCGGGGGGTTAGGTTGCCTTTGCGGCGAGCGAGATCTTTGCGTCGCGGCCGTCACGGGTTCTCCCGCCGCTTCTTCCACTCCGCCAACCGCGCCGCGATCTCCGCCTCGTACCCCCGGTCGGTCGGCGTGTAAAACGTCTTGTCCACGCCCAAGTAATCTTGCGCCACGAACCCGCCCTCGAAGTCGTGGGCGTACTGGTAGCCGGCCCCGTGGCCGAACGCCTTGGCGCCGGGGTAGTGAGAATCCCGCAGGTGCTTGGGCACCGGGATGGTCCGGCCCTCCTTCACTTCCGTGCGGGCGAGGCCAATGGCCGTCGTCGCCGAGTTCGACTTGGGGGCCGTCGCCAAGTAGATGACCGCTTGCGACAGGGCCAGTTGGCATTCGGGGAGGCCGACGCGCTCGACCGAATCCCACGCCCCGTGGGCCACCAGCAGCGCCCGCGGGTCGGCGTTGCCCACGTCTTCGCTGGCCAGGATCACCAGGCGCCGGGCGATGAAGCGCGGGTCTTCGCCGGACTCCAACATGCGGGCCAGCCAGTAAAGGCCGGCGTCGGGGTCGCTGCCGCGCAGGCTCTTGATGAACGCGCTGGCGAGGTCGTAGTGCGTGGAGCCGGTCGGGTCGAAGTTCATCAGCTTGCGCTGGATCGAGTCCTGGGCCACTTCCAGCGTGAACTCGATGGGCGTCTCAAAGCACGAGCGCACGCCGATCTCAAGAGCGGATAAGGCCCGGCGGGCGTCGCCGTCCGAGGCGGTGGCGAGAAACTCCATCGCGTCGGGGTGCAGGTTGATTTCCAGTTCGCCCAGGCCGCGCTCCTTGTCGGCCAAGGCCCGCAAGATGATCTTTTTGATGTCGTCCCGCGAGAGGGGTTCAAACGTGAAAATCTGACTGCGGGACAAGAGCGGCGAGTTGATGGCGAAGAACGGGTTCTCCGTCGTCGCCCCGACCAAGATGACGACGCCGCTCTCCACGTCCGGCAACAGGATGTCTTGCTGGCCCTTGTTGAAGCGGTGGATCTCGTCGAGGAACAAAATGGTCCGCTCGCCGTGCATCTCCAAGGCGCTCCGGGCCGTCTCCAACACTTCGCGGACTTCCTTCGACGACGACGACACGGCATTCAGCCGTACGAACCGGCTCTTGGTGTGCTTGGCGATCACCTGGGCGAGGGCCGTCTTCCCGGTGCCGGGCGGGCCGTAGAAGATCACCGAGTTGAGCCGGTCGGCCAATAGCATCCGCCGCAACAACTTGCCGGGGCCGATGAAGTGCTCCTGCCCGGCGAACTCGTCCAGCGACTGCGGCCGCATCCGGGCCGCCAACGGCTGGGCCTTGCGGCGGTTCTCGTCCCGGAGGTCGTCGAAAAGGTCGATGGGGAGGACTCGAATAGGGTGACGCCATGTATTGTTAGCCGCGACGCGGAGGCTTTGCGCAGCGGAGCGCGTC
>JAYUGD010000703.1:0-1449 GCA_043767785.1 Zavarzinella sp.
GCCGGGCTGACGGCCAAGTTCTTGCCGCCCGGCCACTCGTCCTTGGTGAACAGCATCGGACAGTTCTCGATGCCCACCTTCACGCCGGCCTTCTTTGCCGCCGCGACGATCCCCGGCCACACCTCTTGCAGAGCCGGCCAATTCGCGTCAATGGACTTGTTCCAATCCCGCCCGATGAACGTGTTGACGACGCCCACGCCCAACAGCGGCGCCGCCCGGATCACCGCCTTCAAGTGTTCCACCACCACGCGCCGCCCTTCCGGGTCCGGGTCCAGCGGGTTCGGGTAATACCCCAGCCCGGAGATCGCCACGCCCTTCGCGGCCGCCAACTCCTTGATGCGCCCGGCCGCGTCCGCGTTCAACGCCGTCACGTCCACATGCGTGACCCCCGCGTACCGCCGGCTCGACCCGCCCGGCGGCCAGCACATCAACTCGACGCAGGCGAAGCCCTCGTCGGAAGCGAAGGAGATGACTTCGTCCAAAGTGAAGTCGGGCAGGATGGCGGAAACGAACCCGAGCTGCATGATTTGAAATCCTTTTTAGCCGCCAAGGACGCCAAGAAGACCCAAGAAAGAAATCTTGCATTTGTCTTCTTGGCGTCCTTGGCGTCTTGGCGGCTAATTTCTTTCTATCGTGTGGCCGTGTACCAGAGTTTGCCGCCCTGCATCATCGCGTACTCCGGCTGCGGGATGGCCCCGCCGCCGGCGTATTCGGCCAATTTCAACGCCTGATTGTCCGCGAGGCGTTTTAGGCCGTCGTGGAAGTCGCGGATGGTCATGTCGGGGAACTTGTTCCGCAGGCCGCCGAAGAGTTCCGGCAGGGGGCAGGCGACGGCCGTGCCGCCGGCCTTGCGGCGATCCAAGTAGGCCAGCGCCTCCAGGCCCCACGGGACGAGGCTTTGCAGGTTGGCCGCCAACTCGGGGGACACGTCGGCCCGGCGCAGGGCCTCGTCCACGCGCCTGGTCAGCGAGTCGAGCTTGGCCATGTACTTGGCCATCTCCTCGGTGACGTGGCCGGCGAGTTTCTCCAGCGACTTCAGCATCGCGTCCTGCCACATGGGCACGCCACTGGCCGCTTGACGCAGCATGTCGCGCATCTCGCCCAGCACGGCCCGCGGCGAGTCGTGGGCGTACAGGTACTCGGTCCCCTGCGCGGAGAGCAGCACCCATTCCGTGTCCGCGCCGCGGTCGGTCTCGGTGCGGGTGTGTTCCAGCAGCCCTTCCCGCAACGCCAACTCGGCCGCCTCCCCCGGCAGGCCGGTGCGGCCGGCGAAGAGACCGTCTTTCTTGCCGACCTTGAAGAGCCGGTGTTCCTCGCCGTTCAGGGCGGCCCGCAGGCCGTCGAGCAGCAGGCCCTCGCGCTTCTCCAACTCGCGCTCGTCCGACCCGGCCCGGCGGTCCATGCCTTTGCGCCTCGTCAGGGATTTCGTCGGGGGATACTGTATCCTGA
>JAYUGD010000704.1:0-1448 GCA_043767785.1 Zavarzinella sp.
GAGCCGTTTCCAATGGCCTTCCCACACGGCGGCCGCGCTGGCGGCGTCGTTCGACTTGCGCAGCATCGGGGCCAGCCACCGTTCGATGTCGGCGCAGGCCGGGTCGGCGGGGTGGCGGGCGATGAACTGGCGGCCGGTGGCGATTTGCTCCTTCGTGCGCCCCGTCGTCTGGAGGGCGTCGATCAGCTTGAGCATCACTTCTTTGTGCCGCGGGTTGGCCGTGTGCAGGCCGACGAACGTCTGGGCGACGCGGACCAGGCCGAACGGGCGGCCGTTGTCGTGGTACAAGTCGATCAGCTTCAACATCAACGCGGCCGCGTCTTTGCTGCTGCTGCTCGTCTTCGCCAAGTCGGCCTCGATGGCTGCCGCCTGTTTGCTGACGACATCAAGGTCTTGGCTCGGCTCGGTCGGCTCGGCCTTCTTGTCCTTGCCGGCCGGCGTGGGGACTTGGGCCAGCACGATGCCGAAGAGGGAGAGCAGGGCGGCCGATATGAAAAGTTTGCGCATGAGCATGGATGTACCGAGGGAACCGGAATGTCGATCGTGGGGCCAATCGGGGCGCGGTCAGTTGCCCGCCTTGCGGAGGGCTTCGGAAATTTTCTTCGCGTCGGGGGCGAGCGGGCTTTCGGGGAAGTCGGCGATCATCTGGTCGAACTGCTTGCGGGCCTCGGCCTTCTTGTCGAGGCGGTAGAGGCAGCGGCCGTAGTTGAACAGGATCACGTCCAGGAACTTGGCGTCCGGCTGGGCGCGGAGGACGGTCTCGAACACGTCGATGGCCCGGGCGTAATCTTTCTGGACGTAGTAGTAGTTGGCCATCTTTGACACCGCCTCGCCGACGCGGCCGCTGTCCGGGAACTTGTCGAAGACCTTCTTGTACTCTTGGAAGGACTGGTCGTACAACTGGGCGCCCGAAGCCCCCTCGGCGGCCTTGGCCATGTCCTCGTAGCATTCGGCGATGCCGAATTGGGCCTCGCCGCGGAGCGGGCTTTTCTCCAGCCGCAGGACGCTGTTGTAGATGCCGATGGCCCGTTGGTGCTTCTGTTGCTTGCGGGCCACGTCCGCGAGTTGCAGCAGGGCGGCGTCCACGAATTCGCTGTTGGGGAACTCGCGTTGCAGCCGTTGGCTCATGGCGGCGGCCAGGTCGAGGTTGTCCATCTCGAAGTAAATCTTCCAGAGTTGGACGTAGGTTTCTTCCAGCGTGCGGCCGCCGAGTTTCTGGGCCTCGGCGCTGATCTCCTCACACAGGGCCATCGCCTGTTGATACTTGTTGTCCGCGTGCTGCTTGAGGCCGAATTCCTTGTAGCGGTTGCCAATGTTCGTCAGGGCGCTGGCCGTCTTGAGCTGTGTGCGGACCCGCAGGTCTTGATCGGAAATTTGCGTTTGCGAAACGCGCACGCTGCCGAGGCTTCCTTCAACTGTGCGGGCCTTGAAGATGACGGTGCGCGGCT
>JAYUGD010000705.1:0-1448 GCA_043767785.1 Zavarzinella sp.
GGGGGTTAGGGGGTGAGGTAAACGGCCGCCATCCCAATCACTTCTTGCCGACGCAATAGAGGTACTGCTTGCCCCGCAGGACGATTCGCCCGCCGACGACGGCCGGGGACGCGGGGCCGGTGTCGCCGAGGTCGTTCGTGGCCAGGACTTCCAATTTCGGGCCGGCTTTCAGGACGTAGCTCTTGCCGGCGCTCGCCAGATACAGGCGGCCGTCGGCCGTCGTCACGGGGCTGGCCCCGGTGTTGACGCCTTCGAGCCGTTCGCTGAAGACCGGGTCGCCGGCCGCCATTTTCCAGCACTTCAACACGCCGGGGCTGTGCAGCCGGTACAGGTAATCGCCGACGGCGACGGGGGACGAGAAGCCGTCGGGCACTTGGGCGACTTTCCATTTCAGGTGGGTTTTCGTCACGTCCCCGGACCCGGTCGGGTCGGCGGCGACGCCGGGGCCGCCGCGGCCGCTGTCCGCGTAGACGACCCCGCCGCCGAGGACGGGTGACACCGTGTCCCCCTTGGCCGCGCACGACCACAGCACGTCGCCGTTATTCGGGTCCACGCCTTGCAGGGTGTCCGACCCGGCGACCAAGAGTTGGTCCTTGCCGTTGACGGGCGCCACGACGGGCGTGCTGTGGCTGAAGTTGGCCTTGGGCCGCTTCTGCTGCCACTTTACGTCGCCGGTCTTGCGGTCGAACGCCACGAGGCGGGACGTGTTCTTGGTGCCGTCACACTGGAGGATCACCGTGTCCTTGTAGATCACGGGGCTGGCGGCCAAGGCCACGTCGAAGTCAAAGGGGACGATTTCCTTCCGCCAGACCGGCTTGCCGGCGAGGTCGAGGGCGGCGATCACCGACGACCCGAAGACGGCGTACACGCGCTCGCCGTCGCTCGCCGGCGTCGGGGCCGTGTAGCCGCCGCGCAGGTCGGAGAATTGCCACGGCCCCGGCTCGACCGTCGCGTCCCAGAGTTGTTTGCCGTCGGCCATGTCGTAACAGACGACGTGGTGTTCCGGCTTCGTCTTGTTGGCGTCGGCCCCGGCCGGCCAGTAACTGGCGGCGAGGATTACCTTGCCGTTGACGACGATGGGGCTGGACTGGTTCTCGTCTTGCCGGGCCTTCGCCTCGAACCCCGGCAGCCGCACCTTCCAGACGACGTTCTCGCCGGTCTTGCCGCTCCACGTCAGCGGGAGGTCTTTTTCGGCGGTGTGCCCTTGGCCCGTCGGCCCGCGCCACCCCGGCCAGTCCCCGGCGTGGGCGACGGCAGCGAACAACAGGGCCAAAGCGGCGAAGGGGAGGCGCATGGGGAGGTGGCGTCCGGGGAGGGCGGGTCTGTCAGAGCCTACGGCGACGGCGGGCGGAGTGCAAGAAGTTTCCGGAACGCGGCCCATTCAATCGGGCCTTTGGTTTTCAGCTCCAACGGAGCGTCCGCTTGTAGCCAGGCCCGGAAGGGCCTGG
>JAYUGD010000706.1:0-4365 GCA_043767785.1 Zavarzinella sp.
GCGAAACCAGCCACCACTACTTGACCGCCCGTGTCATCTTTGACATGTTGGAGGAGTTTTTGGCCGGCCGCGGCCACGAGGTGTCTCTGCACGCCAACCAGTTCTGGTATTGGCAGCGGGGCAACCCGGCGGCGACCCGGGCTCCGGACGTGATGGTCATTTTCGGCGTCCCACAGGCCGCGCGGGACTCGTACATGTCGTGGCAGCACGGCGACGTTTCGCCGGGGGTTATTATCGAGGTCGCGTCCCAGCGACAGGGGCCGCACCTGCTCCGCGAACTCCGTGACCTGTACGAGCGCTTGGGCGTAAGCGAATACTTTGTGTTCGATCCGCGCGGGCTGGCGTCTGACGAGCCGTTGACGGGCTTCCGCTTACAAAGCGGGCGTTACCATCTGATTCGCCGGTCGGGCGACGGGACAATGACTTCCCTTCAGTTGGGCGTGCGACTGCGGCCGGACGGGGGAATCTTGCGGTTGGTCAACCCGCGAACGGGTGATCCGCTGCTGACGAGAGCCGAGCTGGCCGCCAAGTACAAGGCCGATGCGGAATCCAAAGCGCTCCGCGTGTCGGCGATCAGCGATCAACTGGCCATTACCACGGAGGAGTTGGCCGCCAAGGAGCAGGAGTTGGTGGCCAAAGACGCCGCCATCGCCAAATTGATGGACCAATTGCGCCAAGCCGGCATTAACACGGCCCCAGGCGGTGCCCCATGACCCAGCTCACCCGCAAGCCGGTCATCGGCCTCGTCGGCGGCATCGGGGCCGGCAAGAGCGCCGTCGCGGCGGCGTTCGCGGCGAACGGCGGCCGCGTCGTCGCCGGCGACCCCGTCGGCCACGAGGCGCTGCGCGACCCGGAGATTCTGGCCCGCGTGACGGAGATTTGGGGCGGCCGCGGCGTCCTGAAGCCGGACGGGCAGGTGGACCGCCGGAAGCTCGGGGCCATCGTGTTCCCCAGCCCGGTCGAGCGGACGCGGCTGGAACACCTGGTCCACCCGTTCATCCGCCGGCGGTTGGAAGAAGAGATCGCGGCGGCCCAAGCGGACCCGGCGGTCACGTTCGTGGTCCTTGACGCGGCCGTGATGCTGGAAGCGGGGTGGGACGACGCCTGCGACAAGCTGGTGTTCGTGGACGCCCCGCGCGACGTGCGGCTGGCGCGCGTGCAGGCCCAGCGCGGCTGGGCCGAGGCCGACTTGGCCGCCCGCGAGGCCGTGCAGATGCCGCCGGAGAAGAAGAAAGACCGGGCCGACGCCGTCGTGGCGAACGCCGGCACGATTGAACACACGCGGCGGCAAGTCGACGACTTGGCCGCCCGCTGGAACCTCGTCTGATGCCCTTGCCCCGCCACCGCCGGACCTCTCCGGGCCGGATTCCTCGGCCCCCGGCGGCGGCGTTCCCGTGTCACGTCTCTCGGAGTTTGTTGCCATGCCCGATCCCGCCCGGCCCACCCACCGCGACCGCCCGCCCCGCGATTCTGACGGCCCGCCGACGCCCGCCGCGGCCGAGGGCTTCGACGGGGGGTTCGTCGACGACGAGGTGAACACCCGCTACGAGGAGATCAAGCGCGGCAGCACGCACATCACCGAACTCCAGCAGATGACCATGGCCCAACTCCAGCAGTTGGCCAAGGACGCCGAAATTGAGCGCGAGGAGTGGATCGGCCTCAAGAAGCAGGACTTGATCTTCCGGATCCTCAAGGAGCGGGTGAAGCAGAACGGCCTCATGTTCGGCGAGGGGACGCTCGAAATCCTCCCGGACGGCTTCGGCTTCCTGCGCAGCCCGGACTACAACTACTTGCCGTGCGCCGACGACATCTACATCTCCCCCAGCCAGATCCGGCGGTTCGGCCTGCGAACCGGGGCCATCGTCTCCGGGCAAATCCGCCCGCCCAAGGAGAACGAGCGGTACTTCGCCCTGCTGCGCGTCGAGGCCATCAACCACCAGGACCCGGATCAACTGGCGACGAAAGTGGTGTTCGACGACCTGACGCCGCTGCACCCGACCAAGCGGTTTAAACTGGAGGCCGACGGCGAGGTGAACACGCGCGTCATCGACCTCATCACGCCCATCGGCAAGGGGCAGCGCGGCCTGATCGTCGCCCCGCCGCGCACCGGCAAGACCGTGCTGCTGCAACACATGGCCGTGAACATTTTGAAGAACCACCCGGAGTGCTACGTCATCGTGCTGCTGATCGACGAGCGGCCCGAGGAAGTGACGGAAATGACGCGCACCGTGAAAGGCCCGCGGACCGAGGTGATCTCCAGCACGTTCGACGAGCCGACCAGCCGGCACGTGCAAGTCAGTGAAATGGCCATCGAGAAGGCCAAGCGCCTCGTGGAGTACGGGACGGACGTGGTGATCTTCCTGGACAGCATCACGCGGTTAGCCCGCGCCTACAACGCCGAAGTCCCGTCCAGCGGCAAGATCCTCTCCGGCGGCGTGGACGCCAGCGCCCTGTTCAAGCCGAAGCGGTTCTTCGGGGCCGCCCGCAACGTCGAGGAAGGCGGGTCGCTGACGATCATCGCCACCGCCCTGGTGGAAACCGGCAGCCGCATGGACGACGTGATCTTCGAGGAGTTCAAGGGCACCGGCAACATGGAACTGCATTTGGACCGCCGCCTGGTGGACAAGCGGGTGTGGCCGGCCATCAACATCACCGCCTCCGGCACGCGCAAGGAAGAACTCCTGCGGCCCGAGGAAGAGCTGAAGTGGATTTACATCCTGCACAAGGTCTTGAGCGACATGAACCCCATCGAGGCCATGGAAATGCTGATGAGCCGCATGGCCCGCTTCAAGACGAACGCGGAGTTCATGGCGCACATAAACTAGGGACGGCAGACAGAATTTTAACCACAGAGGACACAGAGAGCACAGAGAAGAGAAAGACCGAGAAAAGCGGAGTTCAAAAAATCTTCTCTCTGCCTTTCTCTTCTCTGTGCTCTCTGTGTCCTCTGTGGTTAACCGCCTTTTGCTTTTGTTAAAAGGATCGCTTCATGGACCGGCGGGTGGAGCGGGAGTTCGGGGTGCCGTTCGCCGGGGAGATTCTTGACCCGGCGAAGTGGGTCCAGACCGCCCTCAAGAAGTACCCGGACGACGGGCCGATCAACTGGGAACTCCTGTTCGGCCGCGTCGCCCCGGTCGTCATCGACCTCGGGTGCGGCAACGGCCGGTTCCTCATCGGCAGCGCGTGGGGCCGGCGGGACTGCGACCACCTCGGCACGGACACGCTCCCCGTCGTCATCCGCTACGCCCGCAAGCGCGGCAACCAGCGTGGCCTCTCTAATTTGCGGTTCGCCGTCGGCGGCGGCTTCGAACTGCTCGACCGGCACGTCGCCCCGCACTCCGTCGATGAAATCCACTGCTACCACCCGCAGCCGTTCTACGACCCGTCGCAAGTCCACCGCCGCCTCATCACGCCCTTGTTCATGGCCCGCGTCCACAAGGCGTTGAGGCCGGGCGGGCTGTTCGTGGTCCAGACGGACAACCCCGGCTACTGGAAGTACATCCGCCAGATCGTGCCCGTATTCTTCGACTTCCACGAGCGCATCGGCGTGTGGAAAGACGCCCCGCGCGGCCGCACCCGCCGCGAGATGATCGCCGTCCGAAAACACCTCCCCGTCTTCCGCGGCCACGGGACCGCCCGCCCCGACATCTCCGAAGAAGACGCCCTGCGCTTAGCCGAAGAACTCCCGCCGCCGACGTTCGACGCTGACCGACGGCTGCGGCAATTGGACGACGAGGAGCGGGGATAGCCGGGTGGACGACCTATGACGTTGTGTTCAGGCGGTATGATGCCCCGTAGCAGACAGATCGCATAAGCGGATAAGACAGACAAGATTCAGTCCGCGATTTGTTCTGCGGGGGAGGGCGCATGAGTGACGAAAATCGAAAATTCCGATGAGCTGCTCTGCCCGTGTTGTCGCGAGTGGCGTCCGGTCACTGCCACAAACCTCCTCCGAGGCGAGGCTGATTGGCTGGCGACCGGCGCGATGGACGCTCGCCGTCCGCCTGGTTGGTCGGTCGAGGCGGCACAAGCCGGCGAATTGCAGTGGGCGTGCCTCCGGTGCTTTGAATCCGGCCAGGCGCTGGAGGGGCACCCATCGCTCCAAACATGGTGTGACTTCAACCCGTACTTCGCATTCATCGACGCGCGCCTGTATTGCGAGGATTGCGGGCAGGAGTTCGTATTCGTCGCGACCGAACAGCGGTATTGGTACGAGACGCTCAAGTTCTGGGTGCAGTCCCGGCCAAAGCAATGTCTCCCGTGCCGCCGGACCCGCCGAGCGCGTGGTCTCGCGGCTCGCGCGGATCAAGAGCACCGGCGTTAGGCGGTCCCGTTGGAGTCCCGCTTTTAAGCGGTCTGTGACCT
>JAYUGD010000707.1:0-1444 GCA_043767785.1 Zavarzinella sp.
CGGCCGTCTGCGACAAAAGCTGTTCGCCGACGCAACGGCGTAACAGTTTCGGGATGAACGCCAAACCCACGCAAGAGAAAGTTGAATACAGCCCAGGGCTGGGGTGAGGGGGACTTTCGCGTTACTCACGCAAAAAACCGCCCTCACCCCCGGCCCCTCTCCCGCAGAGCCGGGAGAGGGGAGAACGCGGCGATCTCACGCTTCGGGCAGGGGTTGGCAATCCGGAAACTATGAGGGAACCATGAGACTTGGGGATTTGACCCGTGACAAGACAGGGTGTTTCGGGTTAAAAATAGGTATCTCCCGGGGACAACTCCCATGCGCGCCAGACTGTTCGGTTTCCTCGCCTTGGCCGCCTTCATGGCGTGGCCCGCCGTGTCCCCGGCCCAATTCCCCGGCATGGGCGGCGGGGGCGGCGGCTTCGACATCAGCAAACTGGACCCGAATTTCCTGTTCAACATGTTGGGCAAGGGGAAGGACTCGGTGAGCCGCGACGAGTTGGATGATCGCAGTCAGAAAATGTTCGACCGCTTCGCCCCGATGATGGGCATCACCGGCAACACCATTTCCCGCGAGCAGTTCACGCAAGGCTTCGCCAAAGTGTCCGAGATGGCCAAGAGCGGCCAACTCCCCGGCATTCCGGGCGGGGCGGCCCTGCCGGGCGGGCCGGCCTTGCCGGGCGGGATGGGCCGCGGGCCGGGCGGGGACGATCAAGCCCGCATCGACCGCATCGCGCAGGACGCCTTCAACCGCTATGACAAAAATCAGGACGGCCTCATCCAGATCGACGAGTTGCCGGAAGACCACGCCCTGCGGAACGAGCGCGAGAAGTACGACACCAATTCGGACGGGGCCTACACCCTCGAAGAGTTCAAAGTGTACGTGGCGGCCCGCATGAGCGGCGGGTCGGGCGGCATGACGCCGGGCGGCCCGACCCCGATGCGCCCGCCGCAAGACGACAACCCCGACCGCCGGCCGATCGTCCTGCGGGCCAGCAATCTGCCCAAAGACTTGCCGTCGTGGTTCGCCGAACTGGACCGCAACGGTGACCGGGACGGCCAAGTCGGCCTGTACGAGTGGAAGGAAGCCGGCAAGAAGATCTCGGAATACGTGGCGATGGACCTCAACGGCGACGGCTACCTGACCGTCGAAGAGTATTACCGCTGGAAGAAGCAGTCCGACGCCGACGCCCGCAAGAGCGGCGAGTCCGCGGGCGACCAGTACGCCCGCGGCGGGGATCGCCCCGGCCGCGGCGGCTTCCCCGGCGGCGGCTTTCCGGGGGCGGCCCCCGGCACGGGAGAACAAGCCGCCCCGTTTGGCGGCGGGATGCGCGGCGCCGGCGGCGGCACGCCGGGCGGCTTCCCAGGCACACGCGGTTCCGGTGGCAGCACGCCGGGCGGCTTCCCGGGCATGAGCGGTATGCGCGTCCCCGGCGGAGACCGCT
>JAYUGD010000708.1:0-1440 GCA_043767785.1 Zavarzinella sp.
CCGGCAGATGCGGTGCGCTTCGCGTTGGAAAACAACCCGGCGCTCCAAGCGGTCCGCGAACAGCGGGGGTTCGCCCAGGGCGGGCTTTTGATCGCCAAGACGTACCCCTACAACCCGGTGTCGCAATTCACGTTTGCTGGCGTGAAAGGCGATGGGGTGACGAATCCCGTCGCACAAGCCCACAAGATCACGCTCGATGTCGAGGTCCGCGGCCAACGCACTTTCCGCCAGCAGGCCGCTTACGCCACCCTGACCAGGACCGAGTGGGACATCGCCACCCAGGAACTTCTCGTCGCGGTCGCCGCGAACCGGGCGTACAACACGGTCCTGTACCGCCAGCGGAAGTTGGAGGTGTTGGAAGACACGATCAAGCTCAACGAGCAAGTCGTCGAGCAGGTGAAGAAGCTGGCGGACCTCGGCCGGCTCCGACCCGCCGACCTCATCGTCGCCCAAACGGAACTCGATGCCGCCAGTGCCCAAATCGGCCAGGGCCGCTCAGCCATCGCCTTCGCACGGGCCGACCTTCGGCGTCAATTCGGCACGCTCGACGACTCGTTCACCGTCAAGGGCGAACTCGACCTCCCGCTACCGACGACCGCCTTCGAACCGCTGGCCGAGGCCGCGTTGGAGAAGCGGCCGGACCTCCAATCTCGGAAACTCGCCGTCGCCGAGGCCCAGGCGCGACTCAACCTTCAAGTTGCGGATCGGTACGGCAACCCCAACTTCGGCCCGTTGTTCGATTACAACGAGTCGAAAAACGCCTTCTACGGCGTCCAGATCGGCGGGCCGATCCCGGTGTTCAACCAGAAGCGGGGTGAAATTCTTCAGGCCCGCGCCACGTTCGCCCAGGCCATCGCCAGCGTCCGGCAGTTCGAGGTTCAGTCCGCTCAGGACGTTCAAGCCGCCCTCGCACGGTTGGCAGCGGCTCAGAAGTGGGCGGATCGGTACTCAGCGGTGGTACTTCCGAACCTCCTCCGGGCGATGAAGGACATGAATAAGTTGCTCGAACAGAACGAGCCGGGGGTGGATGTCCTCAAGGTCATCGGGGTCCAGCGGAACTATCTGACCGCCTTCAGCGCCTACTTGGACGCGCTCTTCGAGGTGAGCCAGGCTCGGGCCGACCTCGCGGCGGCCGTCGGCGACCCCGCCCTCGCCGTCGGGCTGTACGCCCCCGCCGAGCCAGCCAACCCACTCCCGGCCCCGAAGCCGCTCCCAATGCCCACGAAAGACAAACCATGACGCGCAGCACGACCGTCGGACTCGTCTCGTTCGGGCTTCTCGCCACGGCCATCGTCGGCTGTCACAAGCCGGAGGCGGCGAAGGCAGAAAAGGAGCGCCCGCCAGTTCCCGTCCGCACGGCGAAGGCCGAGAAACGCACTCTCACGCCCACGTTCGAGGTCATCGGGACCGTCCTGGCCGACCCCGACCGATCCGCCACCC
>JAYUGD010000709.1:0-4345 GCA_043767785.1 Zavarzinella sp.
ACGTGTCTGGTCTTTCTTAGAAAACCAGACACGTCGGGCTTACGCCTCGACGCTCGCCGGTCGTTCGATTTGCGCGTTATGTTTCATTGTGTCCCGGCCCGCGCTCCACTCCGAAGCGTCGCGTCGCGGCTAAACGAGATCCCCATGCGCCCCGCCCTCCTCGGCCTTCTCCTCACCACATCGCTCTTCGCCCAACCCAAGCCCCCGTCCCCGTGGGCCGGCGAGATCATGCCGCAGCCGTTCGACAAAGCCCCCTTCCATGCGGTCCGAATCCCCGCGTGGGTGGAAGACACCGTCGGGTGCGGGTACACGCTTTCCAACCAGACGACGGCCCAGCGAGAGCGCGCTGTCAAGCACGGGGTGACGATCAGCGAGATGGGGTTCGTGGACCCGTTTTACCCGTACTACGACAGCAAGTTGCTCAAGAAGCGAAGTCCGCACGTCCCGCTGGACCGCATCAACAAAGAAGTGGCCGAGTACAAGCGGCTCGGCGTGAAAATTCTCGCCGTGTACCCGCCGACGTTGCAAGGGGAGGTCTACGAAGACCACAAGAGTTGGCGGCGCATCCCGACGAACACGACGGTGATCCCCGAGACGGACATGAAGAAATACCCGCACGGCGGCATGTTGTGCCTGCTCGGGCCGTACGGGGACTTCTTCATCGACGTGCTGGCCGAGATCCTCACGCAGTTCCCGGACGTGGCGGCCTACAGCTTCGACGGCCTGCACTACGGCGGGGTCTGCTACTGCGAACACTGCCGGGCGAACTTCCGCAAGGACACCGGCAAGGAGATCCCGAACCTGAACATGGACGACCCGGAGTTCCGCCGTTACCAGCACTGGGCCGACCGCCGCATGGAACACGTGATTCGCCGGGCGCAGGAGCGGCTGAAGAAGATCAAGCCGGACGTGGCGCTGGTGACGTGGACGACGAACGCCGGGCGGTTCGGGCACTTCCTCAGCATCCCGCGCAACATGCCGAGCCGGATGAACCTGCTGCTCGACGCTCCGGACCAAGAGTTCTGGCTGGACGAGACCAACCGCGGCAACAGCATCGTCCCGGCGTTCGCCAACGCCTACATCTGGGCGACGACCAACCACCGCGTCGCGTTCAGCGAACCGTACCTGATGTCGCACGGCAACCCCTACGGCAACGACAGCTTCCCGAGCCACGAAATCCTGCGCCGCATGTTGCTGGCCGTCACGCACGGGGCAAGTCCGAGCATCGCCGTCGCCCAGCCGATCCGCTTGCAGCAGGGCGTCCTCGACTGCATGGACGAAGTTCAAAAGCGCAAGCCGTGGCTGACGCACAAGACGCCGGAGCCGTGGGCCGCGCTGGTGATGAGCGACAACACGCGGAACTTTTACGGCCGCTCGGCCGGCAAGGTGGAAGAGCGGTACATGGCCAACGTCTTCGGCATGTTCCGCATGGCGACCGAGGAACACCTGCCGGTGGCCGTCATCAACGACTGGAACTTGAACCCCGCCGACTTGGCGAAATACTCCGTCTTGCTGATGCCGAATACGGCCAGTCTGGACGACCGGCAGGCCAAGGCCGTCGCCGAGTTCGTGTCGAACGGCGGTGGCTTGGTCGCCACGCAGGATGTGTCCTTGTTCGACGAGTACGGCACGCCACGAAAAGACTTCGCCCTCGCCAACGTGCTGGGGGCGCACTACGCCGGCATCCCGACACTCGGCCCGGTCGCCAAAGAAGTGGACGTGAACTTCGAGAAGGCCGTCGGCCCCGACTACTGGGAGAAGCGGAAGAACATCTTCGACTTCCGCCTCGACGCCACGTCCCCATTGAATGCCGGCAAATTGAAGACGCTGATCGGCGGGGACACGGTGACGTTCAAAGGCCCGGCGGTGAACGTGAAGCCCTTGCCGACCGCGAAGGCGGGAGGCGTGTTGACGCCGAAGATGGAGCTAACGCCGACGTACCCCGGCGTCGTCCATCATCAGTTTGGCAAAGGGAAGGTCGTCTACTTCCCCGCCGGGCTTGACGCGGCCTATTACCTGTACCCGTACCCGTATCAGCGTGTGCTGTTGAAGAACGCCGTGGACGCCGTCAGCCCCAAGGCCCCGCCCGTGACGGTGTCGGCGCCCATGTGCGTCCACGCGACAATCATGCGGCAAGTCAAAGACGGCGAGCGGCTCGTGGTGCATTTATTCAACGACGTGAACACGACCGGCGGCCACGCCATGCCGGCCGACGACGTGCCCCTGCGCGAGGAGACGCTGCCGGTGCATGACATCGAGATCGCGTTCCGATCCGACTACAAGATTCGCAAGGTGACGTGGCAGCCCGACGGTAAAGAGTTGCCGATGACGAAGACGGAAAAGGGCGTGACGGTGACGGTGCCGAAGTTAGCCGTGCATGGGATGGTGGTCGCCGAGTTGGAGTGAGAGATGAAACCATTTTTAGCCACGGATCGAACACGGACGAAACACGGATAAAGGCAGAAGAGAAGAACTTCACCACAGAGGACACAGAGAGCACAGAGGAAAGACCGAGAAGAGGAAAGCAAGGATCCGCAGATCAATCCGATGAACGCAGATGAGATCCGAAATGTATTGGTCTGATCTGCGGACATCGGATTTCATCTGCGGATCACCGTCTGTCTCGTCTTTCCTCTGTGTCCTCTGTGGCCTCTGTGGTCAAGTTCTTCTCTTCTGCCTTTATCCGTGTTTCGTCCGTGTTAGATCCGTGGCTAAAAATGGTTTCTCTGATCGCACGACTTCCGTTCAAAACCCTCATTTCACCGGCTCGATGGCGAACGAGATCGGGTCGGCGATCACCGTCCCCGCCCGGGGCAATACGGCTTCGCGGTCGAATTTCTCGCCCTCGATTCTCAACTCGCCGTCCCACTTGGCGAGGAGTTGGTCCTTGTGCCGGACGATGTACAGCGGCCGGTCCAACTCGGGGATTTGGACGTGCGACTTCTCGCCCGGCCCCAGCACCAACATGTCGGCCATGAGCAGTACGCCGTCCACGGCCATCGGGAGCCGGCGCGCCCCGGTGAGCATGAGTCGCGCCGATAAGGCGCCGGGAACGGGTTGGTCGAAACAGAGATGGCACGACGAGCCGAAAGCGATGCAGTCGCCGCCTTGCAGGACGGCCTTCTCGGCCGAGTGGCCGTTGAGCGTGACGGCCTTGCTGGCCTCGATCATGTAGCACTCGGCGTCACGCGACAGCATCGCGTGGATGCGGGACACGTCCGCGAAGATCGGCACGTCGATGGGGGCGTCCCCGGTCGCCTGCCCGATGGAGATGCGCGGCGCCGTGCAGACCAAGTAGGCGCCGACGCCGTCGATCCACAGGAAGAACCGCTTGGGCAACCCCGGCAAGTCCGGCGGGGGCGCCTTCGGGACCATGACGGTGGTTTCAGACAATTTCGGCGTCGGCTTCACCACGTCGGGTTGGAGCATTTGCCACGCCCGGTTGCGGGCCTGTTGGGCTTCGCGGTGCCGCGGGGCGACTTGCAACACCTCGTCCGCGTTGCGCAGGATTTCCCGCCAGTCCCCGGCGGCCGTGCTTTCCTGGAGTTGCGCCCACGTCACGCGGAAGCGGTCCTCACGCTGGTTCACCGCCTCCTCGTAGCGATCAAGGCCCATCGTGCGGCTGCCGAGCCGCGGCCGCACGCGGTCGAGCGTCGGGCGGGCTTGCGGGAACTCCCCCTTGTCCGCGAAGTCGATGGCGGCTTGCCAATCGCGGGCGGCCTCTTCGAGCGTGGGGATGGCGGGGCTGGTGGCCGAGCGGTCGCGGAAGCGGCCGATGGCTTCCAAGGTTTGCAGCGGCTTGCCGGCCTCCAGCATCGCCCGCAGTTCGGAGACGGCGTGGCTTAAAAGTGTTTCCCGCAGTTTGGCGACGCCGGGATCGGTCGCGGAACTCAGGGACGCGGCCAGCCCCAAGTCTTTCCACGCGGCCTCCACGTCGTCGTTCCGCAAGGCGCGCTCGGCCCGCTCGACGTACCCGCGGACCACGTCCCCGCGCAGGGACCAGACGCGGCGGTCGCCCGACGCGACCAACGTGTCGAGGAGCCGGTGCGCGTCCTCGGGGCGGCCGTTCTTGAGGGCTTCGCGCGCTTGGTACTTCGTCATCCACGCCGGTTCACGCATGGGAACCCACGCTCCTGCCCGGGGCGACGGACACCGTATCCATTGAATCGCCTCCCGGCCGAAACACAAGACGGCCGAACGGATTGACTGATTGGGTCAAACCGCCGGCCGTCCGAGATTGGGAGTCACGTCACTGTCGGGAGACGGTTACTTCCGGCTGATTTCTTCGACCTTCTTCACGTCCTTGCCGCCGTCCAATTCGGCCATGATCTCGTCCACCGTCTTG
>JAYUGD010000710.1:0-11755 GCA_043767785.1 Zavarzinella sp.
GTCGGTGCGTCCCAACGGGGAGTTCGATTCGCAACACCTGAATTTTGTCCGGCAGTAACCCCCAGCATCGCGTGTCGGCCGATTCGGTCGCTTCCCAAATCACCCCCGCCGCGTTGAGCCCCAAACTCAGCAGTTGCGTTTGGTCCGTGTGGGCCGCTTCCTTCACGCCAAACACGACACCCTTTTTGACGACTCGACGAACGACCGCCCGGGCCAGCGTGTCAGGCAGCAAGGCTTCGGATTGGGCGGCGGCCATTTGGCCGACATCTGTGATCGTTACGGTCGATCCGGCGGGCTTGCCGTCCGCATCCACCATGACCGAGTCGATATAGTTCACGGGCCGCGTCACCACCGGCACCTTGATCGGGGCAATCGTCGGCGGCAGGGACTGCTTGCCCATCGCGGACACCATGCGGTCGGCGATCAGGAGGGCGGCGGTGCTGACGATTTCGGCCTTCTCGACCTTGTACGGGCCGCGGCCGACGAGGGCGAAGACGTAGACGACGCCGTGGCCCGGTTGGGAGTGGTGGCCGGTCTTGACCCGTTCCAAGTCTTGCTTGGCCGGGGCGAAGTCGGGTTGCCATTGGGCGACCTGTTCCAAGGAGCGGGCGGCGTCGTCGTAGTTGGTTTGCGTCTCTTCCCGCAGGACGGCGTTCAGGTACGCCCCGGCGGCGACCATCTTGTAGTTTTGACGCAGGTTCTTGCCGTTGCCGTCCGTGAGCTTGGACGCGGCAATAATGTGCTGTTGCTTCTCGTTCACTTGCAGGGCGTAGGCCCCGGCGTCGGAGCCGTCGTGCATCAGGTTGCTCAAGGCAAGCATCACGCGGATCAGCACCTTCTCGTAGTCTTCCCCGGCGTAGGCAAGCTGTTGGTCGTCCGATAGCGTGGCCAACACGTTTTCGACCGCGTCCTTGCCCTCTTGGGCGTCGAAGCGGTCGCGCACTTCGCGGAACAGGGCCTCGGCCTCCTTCGGCTTCCCCTCGGTCAGTAGCACGGTGGCCCGGTCGAGTTTCAGCACGTCGGCCTCGCGGCTATTGCCGTCGATGGCCTTGTCGATCTTCGCCCGCGCCTCCGCCATGTTGCCGGCGTGGTACGCCGCGCGGATGTCCTGCACCCGGTCGGCGTGCGTGGCGCAGCCAACCGCGACAATGGCGGCAAAGAGGGCGAGGGGCGGGAGGAACCGGGCCATGAGCATTCTCCGCTAAAATTGTGGTCAGTGCGTGTTGCGGTACGCCTTGCGCAAGGAAGCGGATTCCTTGTCCGATGAGCCGGTGGCAATGTTTACCAGTTCCATCGTCAACATATAGTCACGCTGCCGGGTGCTATTGTTGCCGGTCGTGCCCGACGTGACGGTGGCGTACAACAGGTAGTCAATCGGTTGGCCGGCCGCCTTCATCGCCTTCAGGAACAGTTCCATCTTGTCCGGGACGAACAGTTGGTCGGGCCGCAGACCTGCGGCGTCCAACCCCGCCTTCATGAACCGGCCGCTGACCTGTTGAAACGTGCCCGACGTGTTGATTTTCGTGTCGATGATCTGGGTGATCTGGGCCTTGAAGTCGCCGATTTCCTCAATCGACTGGTTCTCCACCCCAATGAAACACATCTTCTTGGGCGCGGGCGCCGGGGCGGCGGCCGGGTGGACAGCGGCCGCCTGGCGGGCCATCAATTTGCCCAAGGCCTCGTCGATCAACGGCTTAAACGTCTCCGCGCCGGCGGCGTGGCTGCCGACCATGTCGGCCTTGTCGTGCGAAAGCACTTCGCCGGTTTGCTCGTGCCGGCACCCGGCCAGCCCCGTGACGCCGAGCAGAGCCGTGCCGAAAAATCCGCGACGGTCCATCGTCTTCTCCCCTGCGCGCGGCGTCCCCGCCGGCCCGATTCGATTCTCGCCGCGGTAAATACCACATCCCCGCGGGACCACAAGCCGGATTTGCCGTCCCGGCGGGGCAAAATGTGGTGGCTTTCGCGGTCCGCGAAGGGTAGGCTGTTGCCATCTTTCCCCATGTTGCCGCCCGGAGTCTCGCCGATGGTTCTCTCCCGTTTCGCCTTCCTCAGCGTCGCTGCCTTGCTAGGCATGGCGGCCAGCCAAGCGGTCGCCCAACCGAAAGGTGCCCCGGCCACGCTCGACAAGGGGGGTTGGATCGACGACCACACATTGAAAAACGCCGCCCCGCCCGCGCTGGCCATCGTCTCCGAGAAGGCGCTGAAAGACTTGTACAAGGCGTGGAAGCTCGGCAACCCGCCGGCGGTGGACTTCACCCGCGAGATCGTCGTCGTGATGACCGCCAAAGGCGGCGGGACATTCTTCGCCGCCAAAGACGGCAACGGCAACATCAACGCCGAGTTGATCGGCGCCCCCAAGGAAAAACCCGGCTTCGCCTACCACATTCAATCGCACCCGAAGGACGGCGTCCGCTCAGTGAACAACAAGCCGTTGCCTAAGTAAAGTCCGTCACCAATTTCCACGGGTTCCCCCATGCGGTTTTCTCTCCTGCCGTTGGCTTGCTTGCTCTTCGTCGCCGCACCGTCGTTGCGGGCCGACGCGCCGAAGCCCTTCACTGGGTTTTGGGACGTGCCGGCCTTGCAGAAGGCGGACGTGAAACCCGAGTGGGGCGAAACGGTCGGCAAGGCCCGCGAAGTGTACTACCCCGGCGAGCCGTTCCAAGGCAAGCCGACGCGGGTGTTCGCGTACTACGCCAAGCCGGCCGGGGACGGGCCGTTCCCGGCCGTCGTGCTGGTGCATGGCGGCGGCGGGAAGGCGTTCCGTGAGTGGGCCGAGCATTGGTCGGCCCGCGGGTACTGCGCGCTGGCGATGGACTTGGCCGGCAACGGGCCGAAAGGCCGCCTCGCGGACGGCGGGCCAGACCAGAGCGACGACGTGAAGTTCCGCGACTTCGACGAGAAGACGGCGCAAGACATGTGGACGTACTACGCCGTCGCGGCCGTCCTCCGCGGGCACACACTGGTCCGTGGTTTCCCCGAAGTGGACAAGGAGAAGACGGCCGTCACCGGCATCAGTTGGGGCGGTTATTTGACGTGCATCATCGCCGGATTGGACACGCGCTTCAAGGCGGCTGTCCCCGTGTACGGCTGCGGCTTCCTGCACGAAAACAGCGTGTGGAAGCCGCGCATGGACGGCATGGACGCCGCCCGCCGAGACCGCTGGGTGAACGCCTTCGACCCGTCCAAGTACCTGCCGGGGGTAAAATGCCCGATCCTGTTCCTCAACGGGACGAACGACTTCGCGTACCCGCTGGACAGTTACCGGAAGTGCTTTAACCTCGTTCCGGGGGAGAAAACCCTTTCCGTGCGCGTGCTGTTGCCGCACGGCCACATCTGGACCTTCCCCGAAGTGGACACGTTCATCGACAGCCACTTGATGAAGGGCGACCCGGCGCCGACCCTCGGCCCGCTGGTCCGCGACGGCGATACCGTCTCGGCGACCGTGACTGCCAAGCAGAAGCTCAAGACGGCCCAACTGCACTACGCCGTGTCGACCGGGCCGTGGCAAAAACGGGAGTGGAAGTCCGTGCCGGCGGAAGTGGCCGATGGAAAAGCGACCGCGAAACTGCCGGCCGAGAAGCCGCTCGTTTTCTACCTGAGCGTGACCGACGTGCGACCCGTGGAAGTGTCCACGCCGCACGACGAAGTCGCGGAGAAGAAGTAGGGCCGACAACATCCCGAGTCGCTAAACGCGACTCGGGATGTTGTCGGCGACTAATTCCCCAGCATGTCGCTCTCGTCCGACAACACAGTGTCAAAGTCGGCGGCGCCGAGGCGGGTGGCGAGTTGTTGAAACTCGTCCACATGACGGATTTGGCTGTGGTGAAAGTGTTCGGCCTCGGGGATCACCCGGAGGTCGTCGATCTTGCGGACGCCGTGCTTGCGGAGGATGCGGCGGAACGGCTTAAGCTTGCGGGCGAAGACGAAGATCAGCTTGTGCTCGTCCATCTGCACTTCGACCTTGCGGGCCGTGGCCATGACGGCGACGCCGGTGCAGCCGTCGTTGGTCAGCAGGTCTTCGAAGTCGCAGAAGTGACTTTGAAGGACGGGCAGGTCGATCTGGCCGCGGCGCATGTCGTCGTGGAAGTCGTCGGCGGCCCCGTGGCTGGTTTCGAGGACCACGTTGACGCGGTCGCCGAGCGGGTCGAGCAAATCCAGAAATACGTCAAAGAGTTTCTCGGCGGAAACCGATGCACCAATGACGGGGAAGCATTCCCCCGTGACGGCGTCCCGGTAGCGGCTGATGCGGTACCCTTCGACCGGCATGATCGGCACGGCTGGGCCGGGGCGGACGGCGTCGGTCAGTTGGAAGTCGCCGTAGCGATTTTGACGGAGATGATTGGGGGCGGCGGTAGACACGGTCTGGCTCTGCCCTTTCTTGGTCGGAAAGCGGGGGGTCATCGGGGCCGGCAGTCGCGGGGGAGCCAATCGACGTGGCAACGTCAACTTAGCGGGTCGCGGTGCTCTGTTCCGCCGGTCCTGCCCCATTCTAGCACGGCTTCCAATGCCCGCCGTCGGGCCGTAGGGGTTTGTACGAAATGTCAAGCTGGAGAAGCCATCCGCGCGAAAAAGAGTGACTTTTCGCTCAAGCGGCTTCGCCAGTCCGCCCAAATTTCCGGCCGGGGCAACAAAAAACCGCGGCTCGGGCCGCGGTTGCTCAAAACGGAATCGTCGAAAATTTCACCCGGCCGCCACCGGCGCTTCCGGCACGGCCAGTTCACTCGCCTCAATCGCCGCGACTTCCGCGACCGGCTCGGCCGCCGGCCGCTTGCTCATGCGCCCCTCCACCAAGGTCACCAAGACGCCCTCCTGGACGATCTTACCCTCTTGGTTGATGACGCCGCGATACCAGACGATCTCGCCGCGGCGGCCGCGCCCCTTGAGGGTCTTTTCCATCAAGCGGGTGCGCAGCCGGATCGTGTCGCCGATGAAGATCGGCTCCCGGAAATTCCACTCCCGCACTTGGGCAAACGCGATGGTCCGCATGGGCGGGCACATCACGCCCAGCCCGCTGCCAATGGAGAACACCAGAAGGCCGTGGGCGATGGGCCGGCGGTACGGCGTCGTCTTGGCGTACTCGTGGTCCACGTGGATCGGGTTGAAGTCCCCGGACACGCCGGCGAAGTTGACGATGTCCGCCTCGGTGACGGTCCGGCCGGAGGACTCCCACTCTTGGCCGACGGCCACCTCGTCGAAGTACAGGTGGGTGGAAGAAAATGACATGCGGTTTCGTTGGGTGATGGAACGGGAGGGCAAGGCGGGCAATGACTTACTTGGGGAGTGTAGCGGAACTGCCGGCGCGGGGGCAACAGATTTCGCCCCGTTCCGGCGAATCCCGCTACCCGGCGGCCGGCACGGTCGGCAGGAGCGGCACGGGCTGCCGGTCCTTGTCCACGCCGACGTACACGACCTCGGCCTCCGTGACGGGGATCTGCACCCCGAGCCGGTCCGAGATCACGTTAATGTGCAGCGTGACGGATGTCCGGCCCCACTTTTTGACCGTCGTCTCGCACCGCACCACGTCCCCGACGAACACCGGCTGTTTGAACTCGACGCGGTTAATCGCCACCGTCACGAACCGCAAGTCCGCCCGCCCCCCGGCCATCCGGACCTCGCGCGCCGCCGCGATGGCCCCGGCCATGTCCATGGCGCTGAGGATCACCCCGCCGAAAATCGTGCCGTGCGGGTTGGTATCCGCCGGCATCATGACCGACTGGAGGGCGACGTAAGGTTCGGGCACGTGGACTCCCGGAATGGTTCCGACGGTGGTAGACTGTTGAAACGACCGGGCCGGGACAAGTGGGGGCCGCTATGACCGAACCCGAATGGCTCGCGTGTACCGACCCAACACTGATGCTGGAGTTCCTGAAGGGCAAGGCGAGCGACCGGAAATTGCGGCTGTTCGCCGTGGCGTGCTGCCGAAGATTTTGGGGAGTGGGAAAGGATACTCGAAGCAGGCAGGCAGTGGAGGTCGCGGAACGGTTTGCAGATGGGTTAGAGACCGACGAAAATCGGCAAACCGTTTTTGAGATGGCTGGGGAAGCGGTTTGTGATCCGACGCCCGCGTTGTCACCCTGGTCACGGCAACACACCGAGGAAGAGCGAGCGGCCCTCGCCGTTGCGTATAGCCGTTCCGTCGTCGGCTTTGCCATGCGCAACGCCGCTGCGACCGCCATACCGATTGCCAGTCTTCTGAGGAGATTAACCGAAGCGGCGGCCTACGAGGCGTTTGACGTGTCTGATCAGCCCGCGTTCACCGCTTCGGACATCGCGGAAGACGGGGAGCGAATCGAACAAGCGGCGCTACTTCGGGAAATCTTCGGCAACCCCTACCGACCTGCGAGCATCGACCCCGCTTGGCTCACGTTCGATGTTCGCATGATTGCCAAGGGAGCCTACCAAGACCGCGCATCAGACCGCCTGCCGATCCTCGCGGGCGCCCTCCAAGACGCCGGGTGCAAGAACGAGGACATCTTGACCCACCTTCGCGGCGCTGGACCCCATGTGCCGGGGTGTTGGGCGGTCGATTTGCTGCTGGGCAAGTCTTGAAGGATGGGGCGGCAAAATGGCGTCTGATTAGCCGATTTCAAGTTTGAGGTTCGGGCCGTCCAGCAAAAGACGGATGCTGTTCAGAACGTCCCGGCCCAAAATGATCCACGGCTCATTGGCATGCGTCGGAACTTCGATCACGCACTCGGGCAAATTGTGTATCAAGATGGACACTGAATAGAGAGTCATTATTTCACTTGTGCCACCGACGCCGACAATGTTCCAGTGGCCGGAAAAGTCCAGCCCCAACCCCTCCGCTATCTTTACTGGGATGAGTGAGCAGTCCGCCCCCGTGTCAAGTTGAGCGGGCAAATCACGCAGTTCATTCCCTGTTCGCGGATGACGCAAAGTGACTCGGACGAAGGGTGCCGGCGGGTCTTTCTGCGTGTTGTAACCGTAATAGATCATCGCGTCCCCCAGCTACCATTTCCGCAAAACACGCCGGATACCTGACCGCTTCACCGGCATCGGCTCCTGCGAGACTAGGGCGACGAAAATGCCTCCCTGCACCCGCTCTTGGGCACGCAGCACCAGCGGCAGTCGCTCCGGCCCGCAATCGATGACTTCCTCACTATGGATGGCCACATACTGGTCGCGGTGCGTCTTAAGCAATTCCGGCAGGAGCCGGTAAAAGGCACGCCGCTCCCGCTCAAGCGGCGTGACTGTCGGTTCAGGGAGCACAACGTCGAAAACTTGATCGGAATCGGTCTGACTGTTCATAGTGAGCCCCCCGGCGTGAAACTGCTTCATCGGCGTTCATTGTACTCGATTCGCCCGCTAGAATGCCCTCATGCTGCCGATCCACCCGTTCCGCACGAGTCTGTATGTGTCCCTGGCGTTGGCCATCCTCGCCGTGGGGGTGGCCGGGGCCGACCTGTTGCCGGAGTTCCCGTACATCACCGCGTTCGGGCTGGCTCTGCTGGGCGTGGCGTACGGCATGGAGGGGCGGTTCGAGTTGAACTTGCGGGACGCCAATCTTGTCGGCGTGTTCCTGTCCGTGGCGCTGGGGCTGTGGGGCATCTTCCAGTTCGTCCGGCCGTCGACCGGGCTGTCCAACATTTTGCCGTGGCCCGCCAGCGCGTTGCCGTACCTCGCGCCGGTGCTGATGGTGCTGATCCCGGCCAAGCTGTTCCGGCCCAAGCACACCGGGGACTACTGGACCATGCACGGCCTCGGCCTTGTCGCCGTGTCGCTGGCATGCGCGATGGCCTCGGACGGGTACTTCGTCGCCGTGTTCATCGCCTACGCCGTCAGCTTCGTGTGGGGGCTGGCGACGTTCCAAATTTACCGCGGCGTCGGGTCGGAACTGTCCCGGCGCGTCCCCGTGGCGCGGGCGCGCGGCCGGGAGTTGCGGCCGGCGGTCGTCCGGGCCGCCCTCGTCGGGGCGCTGGCCGTGCCGCTGTTCTGGCTCACGCCGCGCTCGGGTCAGAACTGGCAACTCGGCATTAACGACCGCGCGAGTGCCACCGGCCTCGGCGAGGGACCGGTGGACATGAACGGCGTCGGCCAGGTGGAAGTGAACCGGGAGAAGGTGTTCGAGGTGTACGCCCAGACGCGGGACGGGGAGCCGGTCCGCGACCTGCCCGGCGACCTGCGCTGGCGGGCGGCCCACTTGCAGACGTACTCGCAAGGGAGTTGGAAGCGGGACTCGGCCAAGCGCTTCAACTTGGCCGTGCGGGCGTTTCCGGACAAGAACACGACGACGGACCCGTTCCGGCGCCTGCCGGACTTCGGGCCGGACACCGTGTACCTGACCTTCGTGGCCGGGGCGCGGCTCGGCAGTAAGCAGCCGCTCGCGGACCCGGTCGCGTGGCAGTCGTCGCTAGTCAGTCCGGTGGTCTGCCAGTCGGGGGCGGACGGCTCCTTCCAGAGTTGGAACCAGCAGCCCGACGGCGCCTTCGATGGCTTCAGCGTCGCCAAGCAGTACGTGCAGGCGTGGGTCCGGCCGGCGGACTTTAACCAGTCCCCGGTATTGCAGACCCTCGGCCCGCCCGTCGGGTTGGCCGGCGTCCCGCCCGAGTTGTGGCGGCTGAAGGAATTCGCGGAAGGCTTGCTGCAACGCCTCGTCGATGAAAAGAAGTTGCCGGCGGCGGTGCAGGCGGACCGCGACCCCGTGACCGGCGGGCCGGACCCGAAGTACCACGACGCCGTCGCGCAGGCGATCAGCGAGCACTTCGCCCACTCCGGGGAGTTCACATACACCCTGGACCTCAAGCGGCAGGACAAGTCGATCGACCCGGCGGAAGACTTCGTGCTGAACGTGAAGGCCGGCCACTGCCAGCGGTTCGCCAGCGCCCTCACGCTCGTCTTGCGGTCGCTGGCCATCCCGGCCCAATTGGTGCTGGGGTACCGCGGGCTGGAGTCGCGGGACGACGGCTGGTACGACGTCCGCGAAGACCACGCCCACGCTTGGGTGGAAGTCCTCGTCCCGGACGCCGGCCCCCGACTGCCGCCGCCACTGTCGCACAACTCCGACATCGTGTTCGCTGACGCGGCCATTTGGCAGTATCGGTGGCGCATGTTGGACCCCACGCCCGGAGACGTGGAGACGAGCGCCACGGCCTCAGCCAGTTTTTTCGACCGGGCGAAGGAACAGTGGGAGGCGACGCTCAAATCCTTTTTGCTGGCGTACAACGCCGACTCGCGGGAGAAGACCGCCCGGGCCGTGGGGACGTGGTTCATCGACGACCGCGGCTGGCTGCTCTTGGCGCTGGCCGCCGGCGGGGCCATCGCCGGCCGGCGCCTGTGGATGCGGTGGCAGGCCAACCGGGCGGTGGCCGTCGCCCGCGCCGCGGCGCCGTCTTACTTCCGCGCCTTGTACGACATTCTCGCCCGCTACGGCACGGTGCGGCCGGCGGACCAAACGCCATTGGAGTTCGCCGCCGCCGTCGCCGACCGCTTGCGGGCGAACCCGGCGACAGCCGCCGTCGCCGGCGTGCCCGTCACGCTCACGGAAGCGTATTACGTGGAACGCTTCGGCCTCCGGCCGCGGCCCATGACAGAAGTGGATGAGTTGTTGGCCGCTTGCCGGCGGCTGGAGACCGCGCTGCATTCGGCGAGGTAGCCGTCACAACGCCGCCCGGCCGATCACGGTGTACTCGGGGCCGGCGCGGCGAAGTTCGCTGCCCATCACCAGAATCTCGGCCACGGGGAACGCGCCGGCGGTCCACGTCGCGTACTCTTTGAAGACCGGCCCCCACGCCTCGTCCCGCTCCTCTTGCGAGAGGCGGCCGAGCGTCAGGTGCGGGGTGTAGGCCCGTTCTTCGCGGCGGTAGTGGCCGAGGGCCATCAGCGCCGCTTCCAAGTCGGCGTGCATTGCATGAAGCGCGTCGATCCCCTCCCCGCCGACGCCGGCCCACAGCACCTTCGGCCGGCGCGTGTTCGGGAAGCCGCCGACGCTCGTGACCTCCAGCCCGAACGCCCCGTGGCGACTCGCGACCTGCTGCACCGCCCGGCAGATGGGCACGAGGTCCAACTGCTCGACTTCGCCGAGGAAGAACAGCGTGAGGTGCAGGTCTTTCTCGACCACCCACTTCACGCCGGCGTGGTCGGCTTCTAGTTTCCGCTTGAGCGCGGCCAGAGCCGCGGAGACGCGGTCGGGGACGGCGACGGCGATGAAGGTGCGGACGCGGGCCATCGGTTCACTTCCCTTGGGTGGCTTCGGCCCAGAATTCCGGCGCGCCGGCGTGCAGCCGGGCGCCGATCTGCGAGATGACTTTTGACGACAGGAAATTCGCCCCGCGGGCGGAGACCTCCGGGGCCAACCCCTTCGTGATGCCGTGCAGGAACGCCCCGGCGAACATGTCCCCCGCCCCGGTCAGGTCTTGCGGGTCGCACGGGAACGCGGGCACATGGCACTCGGCGCCGGCGTAACGGACGTGCGCCCCGTGCGGGCCGTCCGTGACGACGCAGCCGGGGACCATTTCCTTGAGCTTGTTGAACGCCACCTCGGCCGAGTCCGTCTGCGTGACGGCCATTGCCTCCGTGGCGTTCGAGAAGAGGAAGTCGCACTCCGTGAGCGTCTTGAAGAAGGCGTCGCCGAAGGCGTGGACGATAAACGCCTCCGAACACGTGAGGGCCACTTTCACGCCGTTTTGCTTGGCGACGCGGACCGCCTCGGCCACCGCCTCCTGCCCCGTGCCGGGGTTGGCCAGCAGGTAGCCTTCGACGAACAGCCATTCGGACTTCTTGATGCGCGCCGCGTCCACATGCCCGGCGTCCAACAGCCCGTTGACGGCCAGGCACGTCCGCATGGTCCGCTCGGCGTCCGGCGTGATGACGCACGCGCACGTCCCGGTCGTCTGCCCGACGAGGACCGGGGCGCCCATGTCGATGCCAAGTTGCTGGAACTCTTCCTGATAGTGCAGCCCGTACCGATCATCGCCGACGACGCCGATGAACGCGGCCCGGCCGCCGAGTTGCGAGAAGCCGATCACCGAGTTGGCGACCGACCCGCCGCTGACGAGCCGGGGCACGCGCTGGCGGAACTGTTCGAGGATGCCCTTCTGCTCCTCGGCGTCCACGAGGCGCATCGTCCCCCGCTCGAACCCGAGCGTGGCGAACTCGTCCTCCGACACGCCGACGAACAAGTCCACGATGGCGTTGCCGATGCCGCAGACGGCGAACTCTTTCATGCGATGTCCAAAACGGGAATTACAGGGTCAGAGCCTTATCAATGCGGGCGAGGACTTTTTGTTTGCCGAGGATTTCCAGCGTGTCGAACAGGCCGAAGCCGACTTCGACGCCGGTGGTCGCCACGCGGACGGGGTGAACCATCTCGCCGAGCTTGACGCCCTTCGCGGCGCAGAACTCGTGCATCGCCTTGTCGAGCGTCAGGGCGTCGAACGGCTCGGCCGCCGCCAGCACGGCGGCGAACTCGCGCAGCAACTCGGCGGCCCCCGGCTTCTTCAACCGCTTCTCGACGGACTTGGCGTTGTACTCCGGCTCGGCCAAGAAGATCGGCGCCCCGTATTGCAAGATGTCCGAGAACAACTTGAGCCGGTCCCCGCTGGCGGTGACGATGCGCGTGAGCAGCGCCATCGTCGCCGCGTCCGGGTCGGCGGGAATCAACTTCGCCCGCTTCAGGAACGGCAGGCACTGTGTCACCTTCTCCTCGACGCTCAACAACTTCATGTACTCGTCTTGCAGCCAGAAGAGTTTCTTCGGGTCGAACTCCCCGGCCGAGGAGGTGACGCGGCCGATGCCG
>JAYUGD010000711.1:0-1439 GCA_043767785.1 Zavarzinella sp.
CGGTGGGACCGGCGTCCCGCCGGTCGGTTGGCCAGCAGACCGGCGGGACGCCGGTCCCACCAAGCCACTGTTGAGCTGCAATAGACTACTCGCGTCACGCCGCGGCGGTCATGACGGGGGTCGAGACGTAGTCAGCCCACGAGACGGCCCCGTCCCCGTCGTAATCGACCTCGGCAATGACGCCGGCGGCCCACAGGCCCCGCGTCGCCGGGGCCCCGACGCCGGCGTCGGCCAGCAGGCGCCGGAGTTCGACGCGGTCGAGCAGGCCGTCCCCGTTGGTGTCGTACTCGTCGAACGCCGCCCGGTCGTCGCCGCCGAACTCGGCCGCCACGAACGCCGCCAGCTTCTCCTCGAGCACGCGGCGGCGCAATTGATTGACCATGAGCACACCTCCTCGACAGGGTTCCCGATCTTGAAACGACCCAATCGAGTATGAACTGCACCGCGGGCCAAGGACGCGGATTCCGGCGACGCTTGCCGAGAAGACCGCGGCGGCGTCTGATGCCCTCGAAACAACGCGCACAGTTTCGCAGGCCGGCCCCGTCGCCGCATTCCCCGCAAATTGGGCGACGGAAAGCCGTCAGCGCCTCCCGAATGAAACCGCCGGGCGGGGGAGGGAAGCGCCGGGCCGGCCATCATTTGGCCGCCAACGCCTCGGGGCGAGTCGCCAATTCCCGGCCGTCTTTCGATGGCCGAGCGGGGGTTGAACAAGTAGCGTGGTCGTAAACCCCCACGAGTCCACTCATGTCGTCTTCGTCCGCCTCGCCGGTCGTGCATTTGAAACGGGCGTTCGCCTGGAACCTTGCAAAAACCTCGCCGTCGGCCGCCGAGGCTTCCGGCCTGACCGCGGCCGGCGTCACCGACCCCACCATTCAGCGGTACGCCGTCTGGCGGCGGAGTTTGCTGCTCGTCGCGTTGGCGCCGACGACGCTTTCCGTGATTTTGGCGGTGGCCGACGCGATTCAAACAGGTTTCGGCGAACTCACCCCGCTCGGCAAACTGTTGGAACTCGCCTGGGTGGCCGCGCTCGCCGGCTTGGCGGCGGCGTGCGTCGTCGGCGTCCTTTCTTGGAAAAAGCCGGGCCGGGCGGCCGGCGTCCTGGCGGCGGGGTGGCTGACCGCGTTTCTGCTCCCGTTCGTCACCGCGCTGCTGCCCGCCGGGTGGTTGTACCACGTCCGCGACATCGACCCCGCCCGGTCGGCGCACATTGGCACGTCGGTCACCGCGCCGAAGGCGGACAAGTCAAAAACGCCCGCCAAGCCCGCCCCCGGTGAGGAAGAGGACGACGACGACGGGCCGGCGGCCGGGGCCGACGTGAGTCCGGCGACGCTTGAAAAAATTCAAGCGATGCAAGAGACGGCCGTCGAATTCGTCCTGTCCGGGAGCGCTTATCTGCTGTTGCTGCCGGCCGTCTTGTCCGTCATCCCCGGGGCGGTCAA
>JAYUGD010000712.1:0-4333 GCA_043767785.1 Zavarzinella sp.
GCTGGAGTCCATCCGCGGGGCAAGGGCCATCGACCGCCATCTGGTGGACGCCCAGGAAGCCCGCCGGGCGATGGACCGCATCGTCGGCTACCCGCTCTCGAATCTCCTCAGCAAGAAGATCACCCGCGGCCTGAGCGCCGGCCGGGTGCAGTCGGTCGCCGTCCGCGTCGTGGTGGACCGCGAGCGCGAGATCGAGGCGTTCAAGACGGAAGAATACTGGCGCATCACGGCCCTGCTCTCCACGCCGGCGGGGCCGAAAAGCCCCGGCTCGTTCGTCTTCCCGGCCAAGGTGCTGGCCAAGAAGAAGGGGGCGCCGACCGCCCAAGCGAAGCCGACCGACGAGCAACAGGCCGAAGACCCCGAAGGCGCCGACAGCAGCGACCCGGCCGACGGCGAGGCCGAACCGGCCGAGGCCGGCGAGAAGGCCCCGGCGAAGGTGGCCGCCCCGAAGATCCCGGCCAACACCTTCACCGCGGAACTGGCCAAGTGGCAGGGGAAGGAGTTCAATGCGTCCAGCGAAGAGGCGACGGACGCCGTCTACGCCCTGCTGAACACGGCCGCGTACACGATCACCAAGGTCGAGCAGAAGGACCGCAACGACTACGCCCAACCGCCGTTCACCACGTCGAGTTTGCAACAGGCGGCCAGCATCCGCCTGCGCATGTCGGCCCAGCGCACCATGCAGACGGCCCAGCGCCTGTATGAAGGCGTGACCCTCGGCAAGGACGGCCCCAACGCCCTCATCACCTACATGCGTACCGACAGCACCCGCGTGTCGGACGACGCGCTCAAGATGGTGCGGCAGCACGTCGAAGACATTTACGGGCCGAAGTACCTGCCGGCGAAGCCGAATTCCTTCAAGTCCGGCAAGAGCGCGCAGGAGGCCCACGAAGCCGTCCGGCCGACGGACTTGACGTTCACCCCGCAGAAGGTGGCCCAGTTCCTGGACACCGATCAGCTTCGCCTGTACACGCTGATCTACACGCGCTTCGTCGCCAGCCAGATGTCCCCGGCCCTGGTGGCCGTCACCAACGTGGAGATTGAAGCCGGCGAAGGGCTGTTCAAGGCCAAGGGCCAGATCGAGAAGTTCGACGGCTACCGCAAAGTGTGGCCGGCCGGCAAGCAGGAAGACGTGACCCTGCCGATGCTTGCCGAGAAGATGACCCTGAACAAGTTGGGCCTGAGCGCCACGCAGCACTTCACGCAGCCGCCGAGCCGGTACAACGAGGCGTCGCTGGTCAAGATGCTCGAAAAGGAAGGCATCGGCCGGCCCAGCACCTACGCCACGATCATCACGACGATCACCAAGAAGGGGTACGTCGATTCCGACAACCGCCGCTTCAAGGCCACCGACCTCGGCAAGACCGTCACGGACATGCTGGTGAAGGGCTTCCCGAGCGTGTTGGACGTGAAGTTCACCTCGCACTTCGAGGAAGAGTTGGACGACATCGCCAACGGCAAGATGAAGTCGGACGCCGTGCTGAACGAGTTCTGGCTGCCGTTCAAGGAAGCGCTGGCGAACGCCGAGACAGACTTGCCGAAGGCCAAGGGGCGCGAGACGGGCGAGCCGTGCCCGCGCTGCGGCCGGCCGCTGGTGGAGATGTTCAGCGCCAAGCTGAAGGGGAGTTTTGTCGGCTGCTCCGGGTGGAACTCCAAGGAGGGGCCGTGCAGCTACATCAAGCCGCGCGAGGGCGAGGCCGAACCCATCGACATCAAAGTGGACTGCCCGGTCTGCGGCCTGCCGATGGTGCAGCGCTCCAGCCGGTGGGGGGCGTTCCTCAGTTGCACCGGCTACAAGGCCGACGGCAGCGGGTGCAACACCATCTGCAACCTCGGCGAGAACGGCGAGGTGGTCGTCACCTGCAAGAAGACCGAGTTCCCGTGCCCGAAGTGCGGCAAGCCGATGTTGTGGCGCAAGGGGAAGAGCGCCCCGTACTTCACGTGCAGCGATTCGACGTGCAAGACCAACCTGGAGGCCGACGCCAGCGGCGTCGTCCCGCAACCGCCGATCGAGACGGGCGTGGTGTGCGACAAGTGCCAATCCGCGATGGTGGTGAAGAAGGGCTGGCGCGGCCCGTTCCTCTCGTGCGTCGGCTACCCGAAGTGCCGCAACGCCAAGCCGCTGACCAAGGAACTCAAGGAGAAGTTCAAAGACCTGCTGCCGCCGCCGGCGACGAAGAAGCAGTTGCCCGCCATCGACATCAAAGACACCTGCCCCGAGTGCGGCTCCCCGCTGAAGCTCTGCGAAGCCCGCGGCCGCTACTTCCTGGGCTGCACCGCGTGGTCGCAAACGAAGTGCAAGGGGAGCAAGCAACTCACGCCGGAACAGCAGGAGCAGGTGAAGGCGGCGACGCCGTGACGGACACCCGTTCCAACCGCCGCAGGCGGTCATGTTGGAGTCCCGCCTTGAGGCGGTCGGTGACTTCCCCACCGCAGTAGTCAAGAAAACCGAGTCTTCGACGGTCCGACCCCCTTGGGCGAACAGTCGTCACCCGCGAAGGCGAACCCTCGAAGACTCGGTTCGCCGGCCTACTGCGGCGGGGAGGTCACGGACCGCTTAAAAGCGGGACTCCAACACGACCGCCTCGCGGCGGTTGGAACCGGCTACAATGACGGCGCCACATTCGGGAGACGGACATGCCACTGCGGGATCACTTCCGGCCGCCGCTTGACGACGAGTTTTCGTGGGAAGAAGTCCACGGCGGCTGGCCAATGGTCATCGTGACCGCGTTGAACGGGCTGCTGCCGTCCGAGTACCGGGCGTCCCCGCGCGTCCACATCGGGCAGCCGGTCGAGATCGACGTGGCCACGTTCAACCGCGGCGCCGGCCACCGGCCGCAAGACGACGGCGGGGTGGCCACGGCCGTATGGAGTCCGGTCAAGCCGTCTCAGGTCTTTGACGCCGAATGGCCCGACGCGGACGAGTATGAGGTGTTGGTCCACAACACGGCCGACGGTGCCCGCCGGCTGGTGGCGGCGGTCGAACTCGTCAGCCCGGCCAACAAAGACCGGCCCGAAGCCCGCCGGGCGTTCGTCGCCAAGTGCGCGGCGCTCCTTCAAAACCGCGTGTCCGTGGTGATCGTAGACCTCGTCACGACCCGCCATTTCAACTTATACCAGGAATTATTGGCGTGGGCCGGGCGCCCGGCCGACGCCGAAGCGACGACGGTGTACGCGACCGCCTGCCGCGTGGTGGACCGGCGGCGCCGGTACAAGCTGGAGACGTGGGACCATCCGTTGCAAGTCGGCCAACCGCTGCCGACGGTCCCCCTCTGGATTTCCCCGGATTTGGCCGTCCCGCTCGACCTCGAAACGACCTACGAAACGACGTGCCGTGCCTTGCGCATCGTTTAAATCAACCCGGCGTCCACTTTCCCCGACAGGGCCGCCCGTTCTTGTAGGTGACAGGGTTCCGGCCGGGCCACTCGCTCCCGGCCGCCCCGACTCGCGCTCAAGGGGGGATCCCCTTGGCCCGACGGCCCCCGCGGCATAACGCTCATTGACGCGCCGGGGGTCGTCGGGCGGCCGGCGGCGATTGCTTCCTCGGGTCATTTGTTGTAACCAAAATGCCAGAGCGGCGCGCGTGGATGCGGGGCCACCATGGCGAACGGGGGCGAGAGTGAACGCCGGCCGGGCTGGAGCACCTCCCTCGGGATGGTGGCCGGCCTGCGGGCCGACCGCGCCCCCGCTTGGGAACGATTCGTCAACCTGTACGCCACCCTGCTCGACCACTGGTTCCGCCGCGACTGCGCGCCCGAATCGGAGTGGCCGGACCTGCGGCAGGAAGTGTTCTTGGCCGTCGCCCTCGCGCTGCCGGACTACCGGCACGAGCCGGGGACGGGGGCCTTCCGCGGCTGGCTGCGCGTGATCGCCCGCCGCAAGTGGATCGACCGCGTCCGCGTGAAATTCCCCACGCCCGACACGCCACTGTTGGCCGACATCCCCGCGCCGGCCCCGGAGGAGGCGTCGGCCGAGCAGCAAGTGTTGTTCCGGCGGGCCTTGGACTTGGTGAAGACCGATTTCGGCGCCGACGCGTGGCAAGCCTTCTGGCGGGTGGCCGTCGAGGGGGAAATCCCGGCCGACGTGGCGGCGGCCTTGCGAATGACGCTCAACGCGGTGTATCTGGCCAAGGGCCGCGTCCTCCGCCGCCTCCGCGAGGAGTTCGCCGACTTCCTGGCCGACCACCCGCCCCCGGCGGGGTGAGGGCGGGCACCGTCCTGCAATCATCGCGCTCGCCGCGAAAGGCCACCTCACCCCCCGGCCCCCACTCCGTAGCGGAGAGGGGGAGCAAGAGCGTTGACGCCCGCGCCCGTGGGACAAGCGTCTCGCTTGT
>JAYUGD010000713.1:0-4333 GCA_043767785.1 Zavarzinella sp.
ACGCCAAGAAGCGCCCCCACCACCGCCACCCGCCGCCATTGACGCAAACCTTTGCCGAGACAGTTCATATAGGATAACGAACGGTATTGCGGCTAAACGTTATCACCGCTCGGTCGCCTTGCGCAACCTTGGCGTCGGCTTGTTCTTCCATTGCTCCACGTCTTTCAGCAACAACTCGACGCCGCGCTCGATTTGGCGGTCTTTGGTCTCGCCGGGGGTCGGCCAGATGATCACGTCGGGGATGGCGCCGTTTAACTCTTGGTCTTCGCCGGTGTCGATGTTGAACCAGCCGCGGAAGGGCATTCGGAGGAAGCCGACGTCCATGATGCCGGCGCCGCCGGTGCTGACGACGCCGCCGACCGACGGGACGACTCTGACAGCCGCGCCGTTCGTGGAATTGCTCGACGCGTTCGCCGGCCCGCTGGTGAACACGCCTTTTTGGGGCCGCCCCACGCTCGGGTTGTACGTGAAGTCGGCCGACGGCAAGCGGGCGGAGCGGCGGGCCCACTTCACTCTGGCCGACGAGGAGACCGCCCCGCCGCCGGAGCCGCCGGCAGTGATCCATTTGGATCATGAGAAACAGTTGCTGTGTCAAGCGTGGTGGGCGTCACGGCGCAAGCGAACCGGCCGGCCGGGGCCGAAGCGGCGAAGCATTGCGGCTTTGAACCGGGCGAAATCGCGGTGGTGTGCGTGCCGCTCTCGTTCGCCGTCATCGGCACGCCGAACCTGCGGCCGCGGGCCGTCGTCCGAATCGCCGTCCGCGACGTGGGATCAGTCATGGTTACAGACGAGATGGACGATTCTACAATATGGCGAGTCCTTTCCTTGGCGTCCTCGTGCCTGTTGGCACAGTGGTTCCGTAAAGGGTAGTCAATCATGGCGATGAAGTTTTTCGCGTCCAGCGGCCGGATCGAGGGGCCGGTCACCATGGCGAACGTGTTTCGCTTGGACGGCCCGCTGGGGGCGCAGGATTTTCCCACGGCTTCCGACACGGCGTCGACTCCGCAAGTGCAACTCGTCGCCCCCACGGCTGAAGCGGCCACGGCCGAAGCGGCGTCGCCGTCCGGCGCGCCCGCCGCGACCCGCATTCGCTGACGCCGCCGGCCCGCGGTCGGTTCGTCAATTCCCTTCCACAACGAAGTGAGCCGGCGGGACCAGCTCGGCCAGCGTTTCAAGTCACACCGCCGGGAGGCGGTCGCGTTGGAGTCCCGCTTTTAAGCGGTCTGTGACCTACCCGCCGCAATAGGCGAGAGGACCGCGTCTTCGAGGGGCCGACCCCGTGGGCGAACGGCCGTCACCCATATTGGCGAACCCTCGAAGACTCGGTTCGCCGGTTGCCTCTGGGCGTCAGGCCCAAGACCGCTTAAAAGCGGGATTCCAACGGGACCGCCTCACGGCGGTGGCCGCGAACGCCACTTCGTCTTCCGAATTCCGCATTGTCCGCCGTTGTCCCATTGCATCCCGCGCGCGGCGAATTACAATTCCATCACCAGTCAGCCTTTCCGGAAGTCCATGACCCCTTCGGCGCCCGCGACCGCCCCGGCCAGCCACATCGTCCGCCACGGCACGATGCGGCTCTTGGGGGAGTTCACGGCGGGCGGCGTTTCTTACGGCCGCCAAGCCCGTGTCATCATCAAGACGGAACGCGGGCTGGAGGTCGGCGACGTGTTGTGTCCGGCCACCCCGCAAGCCGTCGCCCAGATCGCGGAGCCGTCGGGCGGGGAAATCGTCCGGCTGATGACCGTCGAGGACTTGGCCCAGGAGCGGCGCCTCAAGCAGAACGCCAGGGACCAGTTCGACGCGGCCGTGAAGTTGGTGGCCGACCACAAGCTCGCCATGCAGTTCGTGGACGTGGAGCCGCTATTCGGCAACGAGCGGCTCGTCTTCTACTTCCTTTCCGAGAAGCGGGTGGACTTCCGCGAACTCGTCCGGTCGATGGCCCGCGAGTTCGCCACGCGCATCGAGTTGCGGCAGATCGGTGTGCGGGACGAGGCGAAGCTCCTCGCGGACTACGGCGACTGCGGCAAGCCGGTGTGCTGCAACACGCACATGAGCGTGATGCCCCCCGTCACCATGCGGATGGCCAAGATCCAGAAGTCCACGCTGGACCCGAACAAGATCTCCGGGCGGTGCGGCCGGCTCAAGTGCTGCCTGCGGTTCGAGCAGGACGTGTACGACGAGTTCCTGGACGAGTTGCCGGCCATCAACTCCCGCGTCGTCACGGCCAACGGCCAAGGGCGCGTGACGGGGCACGAGATTCTGGCCCGCCGCGTGATCGTGCAGTTCGAGGACGGCCGCCGGCTGCCCGTGCCGGTCGCCGACGTGCTGACGCGGCTGTGACCAAGCGTACTCATCTTGCTCCGCAAGATGATCGGCTCGCCGCCCCAACGGGCTGCCCGCCGTGGGTTAAAGGCCCGTCATCTCGCGGAGCGAAATGAGTACACTCGGTCGCGGACGTGCTGACGCGGCTATGAATGCGGGTGGCAGGACGCCCGGTTCGACTCCCCCGGCGGCCGCGGTCACGACGACCCGCCCCCGACGACGGAACGACACATGCGTCACCCGGATATCGCCGACATCGTCCGCCGGGACCGGCGGTACGCCTACGAGGCGTACGAGTTCATCTTCGACGCCCTCAACCACACGCAAACGATGGTCGGCCGCAAGCCCACGGACGGGCAACCGCCGGCCGAGGAGCACCACGTTTCCGGGGCCGAGATTCTCCGCGGCACGGTGGACCTCGCCCGGCGCGAGTTCGGCCTGCTGGCCAAGACCGTCTTCCACCAGTGGGGCGTCACCCGCACGGACGACGTGGGGGAACTGGTGTTCAACTTGATCGAGGGGAGCCTCCTCAGTAAGACGGAGACCGACCGGCGGGCCGACTTCCAAGACCTGTTCGACTTGGACCGCGCCCTGTCCGACGACTTTGCCATCACCGTCCAAGAGGCCCCGGCGGCACGCCGGGGGCACCGATGAGTCCGAAGGTCCGCGTGATCGTCGCCGGCGGGTTGTTCTTCCTGTGGCTCGGGTGGCTCGGCTACTTGGCGGCCACGAAGGCCAACCCGGTCGTCGTGTCGCGGGCGCAGCTCATGGCCGCCGAACACTACATCTTGGCCGAAGTCGCCGTGGACCCCACCACCAAGAAGCCGTCAAAAATTCAGCGCGTCCGCGACGACTTGAAGTCGCGCGGGCCGGCGTTGTCCGGGGACATCACCATCTACAACCTGACGGAAGCCCGCATCGCCGGCCAGAAGGACGCGGAATTCCAGGCCGGGACGATCTACCTGCTCCCGGTCACGAAAGTGTCGGATGAGACGTACGAGTTGACCCCGCCGCCCAAGGCCCCCGGCAACGAGGGCTTCAACCGCGGCCGGCCGTGGGCCTATCCGTGGACGCCGACGGTGCAGCGGCAATTCGAGCAACTCGTCCCCTGACCGGCGTGAACCCGCCGGCCGATTTTGGCCTCCCATTCCAAGAATCCCTCGGCCGCGGAACATTTTTCCGGCCGCCGGCGCGCCGAATCTTGTCGGCGTACCCGGCGAACCTATATTGATGCTTTCCCGGAGGCCGCCATCGTAGCACAGCGGTAGTGCAACGGTTTTGTAAACCGTAGGTCGTGGGTTCGATCCCCACCGATGGCTCTGGGGCGTGCCGCATCAGCGGCGCGGGTGGCAGAGCCGGGTGGATGGCAGAGTGGTCAATTGCACCAGACTGTAAATCTGGCCTCTAACGAGTTCGGGGGTTCGAATCCCTCCCCACCCACTGATGGGAATTGCGGATTTGGGATTGCGGATTGGAAAACCACCCCCCGCGGGCTCGCCGGTTTTGAAATCCGCAATCCGAAATCGGCAATCCGAAATGAAGTTGCGGGTGTAGCTCAGCGGTAGAGCTCCTGCCTTCCAAGCAGGTTGTCGTGGGTTCAAATCCCATCGCCCGCTTCCGCCCCCATATAATGGGGGATTGGCGTTCGTGTTCGCTGTTGTAGCTCAGCTGGTAGAGCACTTCCTTGGTAAGGAAGAGGTCATGGGTTCGATTCCCATCAACAGCTCTCGGGATCGACAGGTTTACCATGTTCCCAGTCCGGCGGCGGGCGGTTTTGAGGGGCCCGGCGCGCGGATTTTCATCAAGGATACCTCACTGAGGCAGGAACAATGGCTAAGGGTGTATTCGAGCGAACCAAACCGCACGTCAACGTGGGCACGATCGGCCACATTGACCACGGCAAAACCACGCTGACGGCGGCCATCATGGCCCGGCAGGCGCACAAGAACTCCATCAAGGACTTCAAGACCTACGCCGAAATCGCCAAGGGCGGCATCGTCCGCGACGCGAA
>JAYUGD010000714.1:0-11726 GCA_043767785.1 Zavarzinella sp.
AGTGTAGCCCGTGGGTGAGGGTTTCCGAACCCCGGGTCCTCGGCGTATCCCCGGCGGCCCCTCCCGCGCTCCACTCCCAAAGCCTCGCGTCGCGGCTAAACAGATGTCATGAAACGCCTGCTCCTCCTCTTCGCCGTCGTCCTCGGGGCGGCCCTCGTCCTGCAAGCGGGCTTGATCGCCTTTGCGATGTACGTCCTCATCGGCGTGCTGCTCCTCAGCCGGTTCCTTGCCCGGAAGTGGGTCGAGTCGCTGTCGGTGGCCCGCACGGTGGACGCCGACGGGCCGGTGGAGGCCGGGGCGACGGTCGAAGTCCGGTTGCTCATCACCAACGACGGGAACACGCCGGTCACGTGGGTGCTGATCGAAGATTTGTTCCCCGAGCATTACCTGAATCAGAAGCCGCCGCGGGTGAAGATCACCGGCAAGCGAATGAAGCTGTGCGGCGTGCGCGGCGGCGGGGCGGTGACGCTGAAGTACGAACTCGAATGCACCCACCGCGGCTACTACCAACTCGGGCCGACGCTCCTCGAAACCGGCGATCTGTTCGGGCTGCACCGCACGCACCGCGTCGTCACGAAGCCGTTCTTCTTGATGGTGTTGCCGAAGGTGCTGCCGTTGCCGAAGTACGACTTCGCCTCGCAGCGGCCCATCGGCGAAGTCAACTCGGCCCACCGGCTGTTTGAAGACCCGACGCGCAACGGCGGGGTGCGGCCGTACCAAACCGGCGACCCGCTGCAGCGCGTCCACTGGCGGGCGACGGCCCGCACCGGCGAGATCATGTGCAAGGTGTACGAGGCGACCACGCTAGCCGGGGCCACCATCCTCGTAGACTTCTTCCACAAAGGCTACCCGGCCCGCGGGGAGCCGACGCGGTCAGACCTCGCCGTCACGACGGCGTGTTCCATCGCCTACTCGGTCACGATGCTGAACCAACAGGTCGGCCTCGTCAGCAACGGCCGGGACGCCGCCGACTTGTACCGCGACGCCGTCGCCGTGCAGCGCGGCTCCGAGGAGCAGGGCGGCGGCTATGCGAGCCGCGAGGGGGCGCGCCAAGCGGGGGAGGCCGACGAGGAGAGTTCCCGCCTACGGCCCGTCGTCGTGCCGACGCGGCGGGGCATCGAGCAGTTCCAACTCGTCCGCGAGGCGCTGGCCCGCCTCGAATTCACGGACGGCCTCACCTTCGCCCGCCTGGTCCTGGAAGTGACCCCCCGCCTGCCGCGGGACGCGACGGTGATCGCCATCCTCCCCGGCGTCCCCATCGACACGTCCACGACGCTCGGGAACCTGAAGCGGCAAGGCTTCGCCGTCACCGTCATCCTGGTCGGCCTCGACGAGGAAGAACGCTTGCAATCGCAGGGCCGGCTGATGGCCGAGGGCCTCCGCGACGTGCGGCACATCAGCAACGAGGCCGAGCTGAGTTTGCTGGGGGATCAGGCCCCGGCCAGCGGCGTCAACCCGTACAAGATCGCCGTCGCTCTGGCGTGAGGCGTGGGGAGTTTTACCCCGTCTCCCCGCGGCCCGAATTCCGGGGCCCGAATTCGCCGGCCGCTGGCCGCGCCCCTAGGCCGCGCCCTATATTGGTTGTTTCTGCAAAGTACGGGCCGAGACGCGGCCCCTGATTTTCGGAGTGAGCCGGCCATGGGCATGCAGTGCAAGGTGTGCGGGAAGACGCCCGTCGTGGGCAACCAGAAGACCTACCGCGGGAAGGCCAAGTACCTCGGCGGGGTCGGGAAGAAGATCACCGGCACCTCCCGCCGCGTGTTCTACCCGAACCTGCAGAACATCCGCGTCGTCGAAGAGGGCAAGACCATCCGGCTCAACGTGTGCGTCCAGTGCATCCGCAGCGGCCGCATCACCCGGCCGGTCAAGCGCAAAGCCTTCGCCACCCCCACCGTTTAATTTCGGATTTCGGATTGCGGATTGCGGATTGAGAAACCCGGTTCATCAAAGACCGGCCGGTCTTTCATTCCGAAATCCGAAATCCGCAATTTAACGAGACTCCGGCATGGACATCAAGCAAGTCAGGCAAGTGGCCAAGCTCGCGCGCCTCGACCTCTCCGAGGCCGACCTGGCCACGATGGCCACGCAACTGTCGGCCATCCTCAGCTACGTCGATCAACTCTCCGAACTGAACACCGACGGCGTGGAGCCGATGGCCCACCCGCTGCCGTTGAAAAACGTCTTCCGGCCCGACGAATTGCGCCCGTCTCTCCCCGTGGATGAGGCCCTGCGCAACGCCCCCGTGCGGAGCGGGGACTTCTTCGCCGTCCCGGCCATTTTGGACGCGGGCGACGACATGGGGCACTAAGCCACCGCCTTGGCGAGCGGGGGGTGTCAACCCCCCGATTCTGCCCCCGGCAAGCCTCCGATACCGTGGCGAGAGACGGCGGCGAGCAAGAATCGGGGGATTGACACCCCCCGCTCGCCGGCGATTGAACCCCCAACCCGACCCCACTCATGACCGACCGCACCGCCGCCGAACTAATCGCCCTGCAAGCCGCCGGCGGGGCCACCGCCGAGGCGATCACGGACGCCTTTCTGGCGGCCATCAAGGCCCGCGACGGGCGAGTGAAGGCGTTCCAGTTCGTGGACGAAGCCGCCGCCCGCGCCCAGGCGAAGGCCGTGGACGCCAAGCGCAAGAGCGGGGCGCCGCTCGGCGCATTGGCCGGCGTCCCCATCGCCATCAAGGACGTGCTTTGCACCAAGGGCGTCCCGACGACGTGCAGCAGCAAGATGCTGCAAAACTTCGTCCCGCCATACGACGCCCATGTGATCGAGAAGCTGAAGGCGGCCGACGCCGTGCTGATCGGCAAGACGAACATGGACGAGTTCGCCATGGGGTCGTCCACGGAGAACAGCGCCTACCACACGACGCGCAACCCGTGGGACTTGGAACGCATCCCCGGCGGCTCCTCGGGCGGGTCGGCCGCGGCCGTTGCGGCGAGTGAAGCCGCCTGCTCCCTCGGGACGGACACCGGCGGGTCGATCCGGCAGCCGGCCAGCCTGTGCGGCATCGTCGGCATCAAGCCGACCTACGGCCGCGTCTCCCGGTACGGGCTGATCGCCTTCGCCAGTTCGCTCGACCAGGTCGGCCCGTTCACGCACGACGTGACGGACGGCGCCCTGCTCATGGAAGTGATCGCCGGCCACGACCCGCGCGACAGCACCAGCGTCGACGAACTCGTCCCGGCGTACACGAAGACGCTCAACACGCCGGTCAAGGGCCTGACCATCGGCGTCGCCAAGGAGTATTTCGGCGAAGGGTTGGACCCCGAGGTGGAAGCGGCCGTCAAGCAAGCCTTGGACGAGTACAAGAAACTCGGGGCGACCATCAAAGAGGTGTCGTTGCCGCACAGCAAGTACGCCATCGCGGTGTATTACATCGTGGCGACGGCCGAGGCGAGCAGCAACCTGGCCCGGTATGACGGCATGCACTACGGCCACCGGGCCACGGGCAAGAACGACCTGATCGCCACGTTCAGCAAGAGCCGCGCCGAGGGCTTCGGCAAGGAAGTCCAACGCCGCATCATGCTGGGCACCTACGCCCTCTCCAGCGGCTACGCGGACAAGTATTACCACCAAGCCCTCAAGGTCCGTCGCCTCATCAAGAACGACTTCGACACGGCCTTTGAAGGCTGCGACGTGGTGATGGGCCCGACCGCCCCGACGGCCGCGTTCAAGATCGGCGAGAAGACGGCCGACCCGCTCGCGATGTACCTGTCGGACATCTACACCATCTCCTGCAACCTCGCCGGCATCGCCGGCATCAGCATCCCGTGCGGCTTCACCAAGGGCGGCCTCCCCATCGGCCTGCAAATCCAAGCCCCGCCGTTCGCCGAGGAGAAGATGCTGCAAGTGGCGAGGATGTTTGAGGCGGCGACCGACTGGCACACGAAGCGGCCAAAGCTGGGGTGAGTGTGTTATAATTCACGGGGCCTTCCTCATTCCTTTGGGCCGACTCCATGATCGCCGTGACTGACGCCGTTCGGGAATTCGTGCGGCTGGCCGACGCGGACGGGGACACGCTGACGCCCCGCCGCGCGGAACTGCTCGTCTACTTGGCCGAGGGGTCGTGCCTCGCGTGGTTCGGGGAAGCCTTGGCCGACGACCGCTTTGTCGCGGACGCCGCCGGCCCGGTTCCCGTGGGACTTCATGCAATTCTGGAGAGCCTCGCCAAGGCGACACTGACCGCGGCTGACTTGCCAACGGGGGCCGAGTTGCCACGGCGACACCGAGACGTGATCGCCGCCGTGTGGCGGGGCTACCGCGAATTTTCCCCGATTGGGTTGGCCAAATTGGCCAAGAGCCAAGCCCCGTGGCGGCAAGCCGCGTGCGGCGGGGATATTACGCGCGAGTCGATGCGAGACTATTTCGGCGCCGAGTACGAGCGGGCGACCGGCGAACCGGCGGGCACCCCCGGCGTCGTGGATCGGCAAGCCGCCGAGGGGAAGACGATTCGCTTGGCCGACGTGCTGGCGAAACTCCCGGCCGCCGTATGATCGTCGAGTTCACGCCCGATGGGGAGCGAGACTTGTTGGCCCTTCCCGAAGACCTTCAGCCCATCGCCGCCGCCCACCTCGGGCGGTTTCAGACTGATTGGAAACTCCTCACCCATTACCCGGCCCCGCCGGCCGGCATCACGCCGCGAACCGGCGTGTGGGTCGTCCGGCCCGACGCGACGGCCCGCTTGCTGGAGTTCCGGTTGCGGCTTGCCGAAGACGACGCCGCCGCGACCGTATACCGCGTCACCGTGATGGATTTTTCGACGCTGCCGGATTGGGTCATGCGGCCGACCGAGTGGTATCAGGACCAGCCACCGTATCCGGTCGTGTCGGCCGAATCGTGATAAGGGCTTGCGCCCGATTCCATCATTTCGCCCATCCATAAAACAACTCCCCACGACCACCAAGCACGAAAGGAGTCTGTTTCATGTTGACGCCGCGATGGCTGCCGGCCTTCTCTTCAACGATCTTGTTCGCCGGGCTGACGCCGGCCCAGACGATCGCCCCGACCAACAAGACCGTGGAGCACGCCCGCAAGGACGAGGATAGTCTGCGGAAGATCGGCAAGGATTCCATCGACGCCGGGCTGAACGCTTACGGGGCGTTGGGGTTTGAACTGTTCGCCGTCACGTCGATCCCGGACACGGGGGCGGCCGGGTTCCACTACCTGAAGCGGCAGCCGTGGACGGCCGAGGCGCCGCGGCCGGCGTTCGAGTACAAGCGGCTCGACTCCGGCGAGATCGAGAAGCTCGGCGCCGGCGAGTTCGGCGCGGGCCTGGCCGTGTTGGAGCAGGACAACTGGGAACTCGTCGCCCTGACCACGAACGCCAAGGGGGCGGTCGGCTTCCACTACTTCAAGCGGGCGAAAAAGTGACCCCGACACCGGCCGACGCCCTCGCCATCTGGCAAGCCGGCGTGGACGCCGTCCGGTCAGATTTCTTGCTTCCCGGATTTCTGGAATACGACCCGGATTTCTGCGAACACGTCGCACGGGCCCCGCGCGTTATCGTCGTCGGCGGCGGCAAGGCCGGGGCGGCAATGGCCGGCGTCTTCGAGCATTGCTTTCCGTGGGGCCGCAGCGACAAGATTACCGGCGTATTGAACGTCCCCGCGGGCGCCGCTTGGTCGACTCAACACATCAAACTCCACGTCGGCCGGCCGGCCGCCAGCAACCACCCGACCGCCGCCGGCGTCGCCGGCTCCGACCAAATGCTGGAACTCCTGCGTACCGCCGGCCCGGACGACGTGGCCGTGTGCCTCATCTCCGGCGGCGGCTCCGCACTATTGCCCGCCCCGGACGGCGTCACCCTCGAAGACAAGCAGGCCGTCACCAAGCTGCTGCACGCCTGCGGGGCGACGATCAACGAGATGAACGCCGTCCGCAAACACTTGTCCCGCCTCAAGGGGGGCCGCCTTGCGCAGGCGTTCACGGGCCGTCGTCTGTTCAGCCTCATCATCTCCGATGTCGTTGGCGACCCCCTCGATGTGATCGCCTCCGGCCCGACCGCCGTGGACCCAACGACGTTCGCCGACGCGCTGGCCGTCTTGGAGAAGTACAAGTTGTCGGGACAAGTTCCCAATGTGGTGAAGCACCTGCAAGCCGGGGCGGCGGGCGAAATTCCGGAGACGTTGAAGACCCTGCCCGCCAACGTGCGGAACGTGTTGTTGGGGAACAGCGCCGTCGCTCGGAACGCGGCTCAGGCGGAAGCGGAACGCCGCGGCTACGCAGTGACCGACTTCGGCGACATCGAAGGGGACACGCGCGCGGCAGCCGATCTGTTCGCCTCCCGCGTACGCACTTTGAGCCGGCAAAATCACGCCCCCCATTGCCTCATCAGCGGCGGCGAAACGACCGTGACACTCGGCCCCAACCCCGGCAAAGGCGGCCGCAACCAAGAGTTCGTGCTGGCCATGCTGCACGCCCTCGGCGAAGAGGGCATGCGGGACACGGTCATCCTCAGCGGCGGCACCGACGGCGAAGACGGCCCGACCGACGCCGCCGGCGCCGTCGCCGACGCGAGTACGCTTGCCGAGTTGCACCGCCGCGGCGTGGACTTGGGGGACGCTCTGGAAAGGCACGACGCCTACCACGTGTTCGCCCCGGTGGGTGCGTTGATTAAGACGGGCCTGACCCACACCAACGTGATGGATTTGCGGGTGATTTTGGTGGGTGGCGTATACAGCGCGTCAGCGACCGTTTAGCCGCGACGCGACGCTTCGGAGTGAAGCGCGGGCCGACAACCCAAAGACGTGTTAACCACGAATCACACGAATCATACGAATGAATCAAAAACCACCAGATACGATCCCAACGAATTGCCGTGGCTCAAATCGGTGTTATTCGTGTTATTCGTGTTATTCGTGGTTAAATGTTCTTCTGAGCTGATGCCCCGCGCTCCACTCCGAAGCGTCGCGTCGCGGCGAAACAATCAACGGCCCTCACGGCGTAAACACCATCTTCTCCCCGACCAACCCCGCCATCAGGTTGCTGACAGACAGCTCGGCCATGCGGCGGCGGGTTTGGTCAGTGGCGCTGCCGAGGTGCGGGGTGATGATGACGTTGTCCAGCGTCAGCAGCGGGTGGTCGCGGGGCAGCGGTTCGGGGTCGGTCACGTCGAGGGCGGCGGCGTGGAGGCGGTTGGCTTGCAGGCATTCCGTGAGGGCCATCTGATCGACGACGGCGCCGCGGGCGATGTTGATGAGGCAGGCCGTTGGCTTCATCAGGGCCAGTTGGTCCCGGCCGATCAGGCCGCGCGTCTCCGGGGAGAGGGGCACCGTGAGGATGACGAAGTCGGCCGTGCGCAGCAGTTCGTCGAGGGGAACCCACTTGGCGCTGAGCGTGGCCTCTTCCGGGCGGGGGCGGCGGTTGTGGTAGAGGACGGTCATGTCGAAGCCGCGCGCGCGGCGGGCGACTTGGGCGCCGATCCGGCCCATGCCGACGATGCCAAGCGTGGCGTGGTGAATCTCCCGGCCCAAGTAGCGGGACGGGTCGTACTTCAAAAAGTCCGGCCCGCGGGCGTAGCGGTCCCCTTCCACGATGCGGCGGCCGGCGGCCAGTAACAGGGAGAAGCCCAAGTCGGCGGTGGCGCCGTCCAGCACGCCGGGCGTGTTGCCGACCGGGATGCCGCGGGCCGCCGTCGCCTTCAAGTCGATGTGGTCCACGCCCACGCCGAAGTTGCTGACGAGCCGCGCGCCGGGGAGCCGGTCCAGCAAGTCGCCCGTGACCGCCGGGTGGCCGTAGGTGTAAATCGCCGCGATGTCCGCGGCGGGCGACGACCACGGGACAAGTTCGACGCGGTCGGCCAGCAGTTCGATGACGGCCGGGCCGACGGGGAGGTCGGCGAGGACGCGGGGGCGGGCGGGCATGGGAAAAATCCGTCGGAGAGAGTGAGGGATGTTTTACGGGTAGAGGAACGGGCTTGCCGCCAACCTAACCCCCCGGCCCGCCCGCCGGTTGCTTCATTATGAGGGCCGCTCACCCGAAGGAGACCGCGATGGAAACGACCGCCCCCCGCCGCTGGCACGCTTACCCCCGCACCGACCCGGCCCGGCGGCCGACGCCGTGGTGGTACTACGGCCGGGCGTTGTACGTGAGCCGGCGGGACTACTTCAAGATTTACGTGGCCCTGATGGTCACGCTCGGCTTCCCGCTCGTGTTCTTCGCGCTGTACTTCGACTGGGAATTCGCCAAGGTCGCCGCCCTCGGGGCCGGGACGGCGTCGCTGTTCTACATGTGGTATTCGCTGCTCGGCATGTACCGCATGTACGGCCACCCCGGCAAGCGGTACGTCCGCCAGTTGTTGGACGCGAGCGGCGTCAAGGACGCGGCGGTGGTCGCCGACCTGCACATCGGAACCTATCGCCACAGCCACTTGCTGGCCGACTTGATGCCAAACGCCACGATCCACAGCGTCGATTGCTGGGGCGTGGCCGGCGACCCGAAGGAGATCGCCATCCGCGACGTGCGCGACTTGGAATGCCCGCCGGCCCGCGAGTTGCGGATCATTTCTCACCAGGCGACCGACTATGTGTTGCCGTTGGCGGATGCGTCGTGCGACGCCGTGGTGTTCGGGTTCGGGACGCACGAAGTCCCCAACGACGGGCCGCTGGACAAGCTCTTTGAAGAAGCCCGCCGCGTCGTGAAGCCCGGTGGCAAAGTCCTGATGTTCGAGCACGGCACGGACTTCCACAACGTCATCATCTTCGGCCCGGTAATCGGCCACGTCATCCCGCGGGACGGGTGGGCGGTCATCTTCAAGAAGCATTTCGCGGAGGTGGGGTACGCCCGGTCGTCCCAAGCCGTGGACCTGTTCTGGGGCACGAAGGCCGAGCCAATCGGGACCGCCTCGACGCCGTTGCCGGTCAACGTGAAGCGGCGGACGAAGTGGGTGTGGGTGGTGATCGGGGCGTTTACGCTCATCTCGCTGGGCGTCGTATCCGTCGTGCCGCTCGACATCCTCGTGCCGATTTACTTGGGCATCGCCGTCATGGGCGTCGCCGGGCCGTGGCTGATGATCGCCGTCGCCCTGATTGGCGACCGGCTGACGCGGTAAGCCCCCCGCGGTTCTGTAGGAATTCTCCCCGCCACGGCGAAATGGCCGCGGTATTCCGCTTGCATCCGTTTCCGATCTCCGGTATTCGGCCCCTCGGCACGGGGTCATTCTCGGGGGGGCGGGCGCCGTTGACACGGCCCCCGCAACGAGTTGGCGCCGGCGACGGACAGGCTGTCTGACGGGGGAAGACGACCATGACGCGATGGATGCGCAAGCGCTGGACTAAGTGGGCGCTGTTGGCCTTGGCCGCCGCCGGCACCGGTTGCACCAAGCAACTGTACATGACGCCCGAGACGCAGCAGTTGGCCGCCTCCATCGGCCTCCCGCCCGACCTCGCCACCAACCCGAACATCGTCGCCACGCCCAACGTGGCTGACCACAAGGCCCCGGCCACTGTGCTGGAGTCCACCCGCGAGCCGCGGTACATGACCTTGCAGGAGGCCTTCGCCATCGCCCTGGAGGGCGGGCGTGTCGGCACCCAGAACGGCGGCAACCTCGGCAACCTCGGCAACCTCGGCGCCGGGTCCAACCGCGGGGCGTTGTTTCAAGACGATTTGAGCGGCAACTTCCGCCCGGCCGGGGCCGGGGACGACTCCATCCGGGCCTTCGCCCTTGACCCGGCCGTCGCCGCCGCGGACATCGAAGGCGCCCTGTCGAAGTTCGACGCCCGACTCCAGACGTCGATGAACTGGCAGAAGCGCGACCAGCAGGTCGCCAACATCTTCAACAACTTTAACAACGGCGACTTGGCGACCTTCAACTCCGGCCTGTACAAGCCGCTGCCGACCGGGGGCGTCGCCGCCATCACGTTCGACACGACGTACCAGAAGCTCGGGGCCATCCCGACCGGGTTCGCGGCCATCAACCCGTCGTACCAGCCGGCCCTCGGCTTCTCGTTCGAGCAGCCGCTGTTGCGGGACAACGGCATCGACATCAACCAGTTGCTGCCCAGCCACCCCGGCAGCACGCAGATCAACCTGCGCCAGAGCGGCGCCCGGGCGGAAGGCATCCTGATCACGCGCATCCGGGCCGAGCAGGCCCGCGGCAATTTCGAGCGGCAAGTCAACCTGATGGTCTTCAACGTGGAGTCCACGTACTGGCAACTCTATGCGTACTACTTCGCCAAGTACGCCGCCGAGCAGGCCCTGCGGCAGGGCTACATCACGTGGGACCAGTTGCAGCAGTTGCAGACCGCCGGCCTCCAGACCAAGCAGGGCGTGGCCCAAGCCCGCGCCCAGTTGGAGGAGTTCCGCTCCACCTACATGACCGCCCTGCAGAACGTGATCGAGACCGAGCGGGAGTTGCGCGGCCTCCTCGGCATGGGCTTTGAGGACGGCAAGCGCATCGTCCCGGCCGACACGCCGACCCTGGCCCCGTACAAGCCGGACTTCAACTCCTCCCTCGTGGAGGCCCTGAACAACCGGCCGGAATTGGCCGTCGCCCGCGACGAACTCAAGATCCAGCAGATGAACGTGATGCTGCAACAGAACAACATCCGGCCCGACCTGCGGTTCTTCAGCAATTACAACATCAACGCCAACGGCACGCGCCTCGACGGCGCCGGCCCGCAGACCTCGATCCAAAACGGCCAAGTGGTCACCAACACGAACAACGCCTTGGCGGGGCTGGCGGATAACAAGTTCAACAACTGGCAGTACGGCCTCCGGCTCGACTACCCGCTCGGCACGCGGGACGCCCACGCCCAGTTGAAGGTGGCCCAGCTCAACTTGGCCCGCAGCCACATCACGCTGAAGAGCCAGGAGGGGCGGGCCGAGGCCTTGATCGGGTCCGTGTACCAGCAGCTCGCCTACACCTACGAGCAGATCAAGCTGCAGCGCGCCCGCCGGGTCGCCCTCGGGACGCAGTTGGAAGGGCAGTTCGAGCGCGTGAAGATCGGCAAGGACCCGCTGATCCAGTTGCTCGACGCCCAGAACCGCTTCGCGGACGCCATCCGGGCGGAGCACCAGTCCATCGCGAACTACAACATCGCCATCGCCGGGTTCCAGTACGCGAAGGGGGCGATCCTCGCCTACAACAACATCCAGGTGTCGGAGGGCCCGCTGCCGCCCGGCGTGGCCGAGCGGGCCGCCGACCACTTCGGGGCGAAGGCCGCCGCCATCACTCTGCGGGAACGGGCCGCCAACGCGACCCTGCCGCAAGACATGGAAACGCCCGCCGCCCTGCCCGGCCTCGCCGACGGCGGCCAACCGCTGCCGGAAGGCTTGAACGGGATGCTCTCGACGCCGCTGACGCCCGTCACGCCGGCCCCGCTGCCCATGCCGACGCCGGCCCCGAAGCCGGTGACGCCGGGCCGGGAAGTGATGCGGCCGCCGCTCACCTTGCCGGGCGTGACGACCATCGGCCCGAGCATCGCCCCGGCCGACGGCGACCTGCCGGCAACGCCGGTGTCGCGGTTCCGGCCGTAAGAACGCCGGTCAACCGCCGCGAGGCGGTCGCGTTGGAGTCCCGCCTTCAGGCGGTCTTGGACCTGAGACCCAAGGGCGACCGGCGAACCGAGTCGTCGAGGGTTCGCCAAACATGGGTAAACGTCGAAGCCCGCGGGGTCGGCCATTTACCTCACCCCCCGGCCCCCTCTCCGAAACGGAGAGGGGGAGCAAATGGGCGACTGCTCGCGCCCGTGGGACAAGCGTCTCGCTCGTCCGAGGTTTTC
>JAYUGD010000715.1:0-11710 GCA_043767785.1 Zavarzinella sp.
GGTCCTCTTTGAAGTGCTCTTCCAAGTCGGGGTTCGCGCGCCGCTGGACTTCGAGTTCGTCCAGGATCTGGTTCTGCTGTCTTTGTGAGAAGGCGATCACACCCAAACTGAGGGCCGGGGACGTCCGGAAGTGGGCCACCACTAGCTCGGCCGTCCGCCGCGCCTCCACGACGTTCACCCCGTCTTCAAACTGCCCGTCGGCGACGCGCTCGAGCCGCACCGCCGGGTCGGCCCCGTCGTCCACGCTCGGGAACGTGACCAGCCCGCCGTCGTAAAAGTATTTGTTCGAGAAGGCGATCAGCCCCTCCCGCCGGCTCCGGTAGTGCCACCGCAACCGCTTCCGGACCAGGCCCAGGGACAGGCACACGTCAAGCAGGCTCTCGAATCCGGCAGTGCCCTCCTCCGCGTCGTCCGCATCGGGGTCTTCGGCGACAGACCGGGCGAAGAAGTCCGTGGGTGGAAGTTGCCGCGGGTCCCCGGCCACCACGAGTTGCCGGCCGCGGTACACGGCGCAGATCGCGTCGTGCGGGCGGACCTGGGACGCCTCGTCGAAGATCACCGCGTCGAACGCCAGGGCCGGCGAGTTCAGGTACGTGCTGACGGCCAGTGGGCTCATCATCAGGCAAGGCTTGAGCCTGGGGAGAAGGGTGGGAATCTCGGCGAACAGGCGCCGCAGAGGCATGTGCCTCTTCTTTTTGTTCGCCTCCCGGAGGACAACACCGAGCTCGGACGAGCCTGGGGCAGACCCGTCCGCGTGGGGCCGGTGCGGGTGGGCGAGGAGCTGGGACCGGAGGCGGGCGGGGGCCGCCCCGACCGCCAACTGGTCGAGCTGGCCGAATCGGTTGACACGGTTGTCGTGGTCGTCCGCCGAAAACTCAGCCAGCTCCGGCACCCGTGTGAAGAGTGCGTCTAGCCACTGCCCGAAGAAGCGCCGGCGGAAGGCGTCCGCCGCCCGGTCGAGTTCGACCTTCCCTGCGCACGCCTCGTCCACCACCGCTTCGACCCCCAACGCGGCCGCGTCTCGGCGGACCCGCGAGTACCGGACCCATTCGTCGACTCGGGGGAGGTCGGTCAGCCGAGACCGGGCCCACTGGGCTACGTCCGGTAAGGGGGTCTGTGAAAGAGTCAAGCCGTCCGACACGGGGTCCTCGGCCGGGAAGAGAGTCCCAGCCAGGTACGCCCACGACTCCTCGGCCCCGTCCCTGACTGCCTTTTCCGACACGTCGACGGCCGCACGGAGACGGGCCCTTGTGGCCTCGTCGGTGAGTGCTGCCACTGTCATTGATGAGGGCTGCCTGGCCATCCGGGTGAGAAATGCTCGAAGCCCGTCAGCCGCGGCAGCCAATGATCTCCAATCGGCCTCCGAGGATCCGCCATGAAGTCCGAGCACACGGGCGTGCGTCGCGATCTGCGACCGAAGGCGGACGAGTTCGACCAGTTCGGAAGACCGGGCCGCCCAACTGCGGGGCGGCAGGTCATTACCGTCGTGGAGCATGTCGATGAGCCGAACCAGAGTCTCTAATTCTGCGGTGGCTGCCTCGGTGTCCGCACGTACTTGTGAGGTCAGGGCGGCGGGCGGGAGGTTCATCGCCTCTGCCGAGTCTGCCGGGGCGTAGTGTTTCAGCAGCCTCGTCCACTCAGTCTGGAAGGCGTGGTCGGCCTTCGTCAGGCCGTCTGCGGCGTCTGCCAAGGCCGCCCTATCCAGCCCACCTCCCGGGGCCAGAGCCGCTTTCAGTTCCGCTGGCAGCTTCCACTTTTCATACCGCTCAACCGCCGTCAACCCCTCGATGGTCGCCGCCCAGTTTGCCTGACCCGACGGCATTGAGATGACGTCCGCGGCATACTCGGCTTCGACTTGGCGGACGTAACCCATCCCGCGGTGGAACTGGGCTAGCGCCTCAAGGTGGGTAAGCATGCCCGCGCGGTCTGGGGCAGGACCGACGTACCAGCCGGTGACTTGCCGCCGCAAGGCCCCCCATTTTGGGAGCAGACGTTGCCAGAATGACTTGCCTTGGCGAAGGGCTTCCGTGACGACCGCCCCGGCTTCATGGGTGAACGCAGCCGGGACCAGCGTCGCGGCCAGCCCAGCCCGCAGCACTTGGGCGGCGGCCTCTTCTTCGGCGGCCCTCGCCGCGACACGTTGGACCTCGGCCCTGCGACCCGCGTTCCACCAAGTAGGGTGGACCGGGCCGCCGTCGGCCAGTTCCCGCCCCACTTGGGCGTACTTCCTTGCCTGCCCGGTCGTCACGGCCTTACCGGGGATTCGGAGGGCGGCCAGCAGACGGCCGAGCGCAGTTGTGAGACCCTCAAGGGTCAGGCCACACGCCGCGAGTCGCTCGGTAAGTTGTCGGAGAGATTCAGCCCGCCCTCGGGCCGTCAGGGAGTGACCCTCGACAAGGAGCTCGCGTTTGCCGGCCAGCCTGCGGGCCTGCTCGGCCGCGGCGTCCAACGTCAGGGCAGCGAGGGCCTCCAGCGAAAACGCCGCGAGCTTACCGCTCAAATCGCGAGCCGTGCCGGTCGCCGCGTGCAATTCCAAGGCGGCAGAGGCGCAGGCAAGCGGGTCGGCCGCGAACCACCCGGGCGGCACTGGAGGGACAGCCAGCACTGACCGGGCGAACACCGCAGCCTCCCGCCACCGGCCAAAGGTGTCGGCGGGCCCTTCCAGCGCCAAATCGGTGAGCGTTGTGCCCTCGGACAGGCGGTCCGCGACGGCGGACACGCGGCCGAGGTGGTGCCGGGCGTCGTCAAGTCCTGTCTGGGTTACAGTCATGAGCCGACACCCACGCCACGGGTGGGCGGACAGATTCTCGACCACCGGGCGACACCGGGTCAGCCCGGCCAACGTCTCTGTCGCGCGGCGCAGGTACTCGGCGTCACGCGCGAAAACCTCCGGGTCGTACCACCGGGACTGTTCGGGCAAAGCAGACAAACGGGCCAGTTCCCCTTGGACCTGGTAGGCCGTCATGTTCAACGGCGGGCGGGGGCGGTGCAACTCATCCGCATAGGCGTTCAGGCGGCGGCGGCACTCGGCCAATTGCCCCAACTCGGCCGACACGTCCCGGTGCGCCTCCGGGCCGAGTTCGAGGCACCGCCCGAGTTCCGCGGCCACCTCTCGCTTGTTCGCCTTGTGACTGTGCAGTTCCAGGCAGAAGTCCCCGAGCCCGCGGGCGTCCAGCCGCCGCTTGACCACCTCCAACGCGGCCGTCTTCTCGCTCACGAACAAGACCGTCTTCCCGGCGGCCAAGAGTTCGGCGATGGCGTTGGCGATGGTCTGGCTTTTGCCCGTCCCGGGGGGGCCGTCGATGACGACGTCTGCCCCCCGTTTGACGGCCTCGATCGCCTCGTGCTGGCTGCTGTCCGCGTCCAGGATGTGAGTGACCGTTTCCGGCGCGACATACTCGTCCAAGTCTGCAGCCGCGACTAGGCCGGGCGGGGATCGAATTTCCACGGCACTGTCGCCGGCGATGACACGGCAAAGCTTATGTCCTTTGACGAGGTCGGCGTTCTTCGTGAGGTCCTGCCACATGGCCAGCTTCTGGAAGTTGAACACGCCGAGGGCGGACGATTCGACGACTTCCCATCGCGGCATCGATTTAACCAACTTGGTCACGTCAGCTAAGTAGGCAGCCAGTCCGCCTGGCCCGTCGGTGTCGATTTCCGCGTTTTCGCCGGCTGGAAGCGGCACACGGAATTCCGTGGCCATTAGTTCCGCGAGGCAGTGGTTGGTGGTCGAGTCGTCCCCCTCCGCCCGCAAGACCCACGGGGCCTCAATCGAGTCCCGTGTCAACTTCACCGGGGCGAGGACGAGCGGGGACCGAATTTCCTCCTGACTGTCCGGGCTGTCGTACCACCGGAGGAACCCGAAGGCGGCGTACAGGGTGGACACCCCGTGCTCCGTTTCTGCCTCCTGCGCAGACCGTGATAGCCGGAGCAGGTGGGCGGCCAACTTCTTGTCAGTGAACTCGGTGAGCAAGTCCTCGGGGCCAAGGTTTGGGGACTGGAGGCACTCCGCGGTCAAGTCCCGAAGCGACTTCGTCCGCGCGGTCTGCGGGGCGGCGTCCGTCAGGCTCAGTTGTCCCCCTCGGTCCGATTTGATGGATGACGCGCCGAGGCCTGTGCCCGCCGCGTCGCGGGACGGCTCGGCGGCGTCGCCGTCAATCTGATCGGCTGGCAGTCCGAGGATCTCCCGCTTCCACGGGAAGGTGAACGGCCGGCCGCCGACGACCATTTTCTGCCACAGGGCGTCGGTGGGCGGGTGAAGGAACTCGACCCCGCCGGCCCGGCCGGCCGTGAATTTGATGAGGCGGTTCCGCTTCGTGGTGTCGAGGAGACTCTTCTTCCACTCGTCGATCCGGGCGTCGATGTCGAACGGCATCAGGCGATCCCTTGTGCAGGGGCGACCCCAGAGACTTGAACGGGCGGCGAGCGGGACGGAGTCAAGCCGGGGAGGCGATTGGGAAACAGTCGATCTTACGTCGCAATCCTGCCAAGGTATAGTTGGACACAAATGGGGCCTCCGGGATTCGAACCCGGAACCAAGGGATTATGAGTCCCCTGCTCTAACCGTTGAGCTAAGGCCCCGCGAGACGGAGGTGATTTTAGCGGGTCGGGTTCGTCGGCGGGAGGGGGCGATTGGGAAACTGGTCAATCGTCACGCGGGCGGTTGCGGGGCGACCAGTGGTCGTCGGCCCGGTCGCGGGGGCGAGGTGGGTCGTCGTCGTCCTCGTCGTCCTGCCAGTGTTTTTTCGGCCGGCGGACTTTGGCCTTGGCGGCGGCCTTGGCCCGCTCCTTGTGCCGCTGGTAGCGGCCCTCTGCCTGGGCTTCCGCATAGCCGGCGCGGCCGGCCCGGTACATCCAGATGCCGCCCCAGACCATGGCCACCGGCAACGCGAGCATGAGGAACACGAAGGCCCGGAACCACGGCACGCCGTCCCGGCCCGCATTCGTCGGGGTGCAGACCACGGCGAACAAGAGGACGGCCAGCGGGACGCCGAGGGCGACCAGCGCCACGCCGGCGACACAGCGGAAAACGCCCCACGTCATGCGTAACTCCCACGGGAATACCGCCGACGGTTGAACCGCCGGCACCGGTCGTCAGTCGTCGTCCCGGCGCGGCCGGCGGCGACGCGGGCGGTCTTCTTCCTCGTCGTCGTCCCGGCGGCGGGAGCGGCGGTCGTCCACGACATCTCCCTCGTCCTCGCGGGCGCGGGACTTGGGGCGGCGCGGGCGGTCGTCCTCGTCGTCGTCGTCGTCCCACTTTTTCCGGGCGGGCCGCACCTTGGGCTTGGCGGACGATTTGAACGCCTTCCGCTGCCGGCGCTCGCGTTGGCTCCGCTCGACTTCCACCTCTTCTTGGCCGGCGCGGAACAATCGCAGGCCCCAGCCGAACATCAAGAAGGGAATGACGCCCGGCAGGTATCGGCCCTTGGACCCGTCGCCGGCCCACGTCGAGACGATGAAGGCGAGCATCGCCACGATCCACAGGCCCGCAAAGACCATCATCAATAAGCCGCCGACGAAACGAGTCATGGGCCACCTGGCGCGAGGGCGTGGGCGAAACGACCGCCGGTAGTGCGAGGCGACAAGGCGGCGGTGAATTGAGGATACTCGCATCCTTCCCTGAAAACAACCTCGCCCGGCGCCGTGGTCACTCGCCCGCCCGCAGGGGGAAGTCGTACAACTCCGGCCAGTCGCCGTCGTCGCCGTCGTAAACGACGCGGTCCTGCCAGCGGGTCAGGAACGAGAGGGCGGTGAGTTCCCGCCCGCTGACGAGGATTGAGTGAAGGGTGTCCCATGTCGCCCGCTCGGCCAGCGCTTGCAGGCCGCGCGATGTCAGGCCGGTGCAGTCGGGGAAGCCGACGCTTTGCAGGTGGGGGACGTAAGAGAGTGCGGCCAGTTCCTCCATGCCCCGGTCCGTGACGTGGCAGGAGCGCGCGAGCAGGTGTTTCAGGCCGACGAGTTCCCGCCCGGCGGCCAAGGCCTGGCAGACGTCGTCGGTGCCGTGCGTGTGCCGGACGATCAGCCGTTCCAGTTTCGCCAGCGCGGGGCAGCGGGCGGCGAGGCGCACCACCTCGGGGTCGGTGAAGATCAGTTCCAGCGTCCGCAGGTGGGAGAGATCGACGTCTTGCAGCACGGCCGAGAACTGGGCCGGCGTGCAGCCGACGAAGGCCAGCCCCTCCAACGGCGTGCGCTCCAGCAACCGGGCGACGTGCATCGCGTTGCGGTAGTTTTTGGCCGCCAGCGTAACGTGGGAGACGAACCCGCGCCGGAACTGGGCCGAGTGCAGGTACGGGATGTCGCGCCCGTTGCCCCAGTACTGCTCGACGGCATGGGGCCACGGCCCGCGGTCGGACACCCGCTTCAGGAAATAGCGCTCCCGCCGGGCGGTCTCCTCGAAACTGCGACGTTCGCCCCGCAGAACCTTGTGGTCCGTCCCGGGGACCGGCCCGACCGGCACCGGTTCCCCCAACGCCTGGCACACCGGCCGCATCCACGCCCGCCAATACAGGTCGAGCAACGTCTTCTCTCGCTCCCGCACCCGCTCCGCCTGCTCCGGCCGCGGGCCGCCGGCGAGCAGGCATTGCAGGCGGATGAATTCGGCGCGGGCCAGGCCGGCGGGGTCGCCCTTCTCCTCCAGGTAGTCGGCGTAGATGAGCCGCGGGCCGTCGTCGGCCGGGCTTTGGCGGATCACTTCGAGAAAGGCGAGGTCGTCCAGCATCAGGGGGCGGCGGCAGTGAGGTGTCCTTGATCTTACACGCCAAGACGCGACGGCCGGAAGAGGGATTCTCGCCCGGCCCGCCGGACACCTACCCGCGAGTGCAATCCCCGGCCCCTTTGCGACAAAGTATTCCGCGGCGTCTTCATGTTGGCTTCAGGTAGGACCGTGTATCACGAAGGGACGGCATTCGCCGACCTCGTGATCGGCAAGACGATGGCCGACCGCGAGTTGCCCAAGAAGCGTTTCTAACCTCACCCATCCTCACTCCCTTCGGAGATTTGACCATGAAGACGTTGTTGATGTTGGTTCTCACCGCCGGCGTGTTGTGCCTCGCGGGTGTCACCGAAGCCCAGCCGGGCGGCGGCAAAGGCGGCCCCGGCGGCGGCAAAGGCGGTGGGCCGGGCGGCGGCGGCCAAGGCGGGCCGGGCGGCCAAGGCGGCCAAGCCCCGAGTGTTGACGAGTCGGTGAACAAGATGATGATGTTCGACAAGAACGGCGACGGCAAACTGACCAAGGACGAGATCACCGACCAACGCCTGATGCGCCTGTTCGAGCAAGCCGACGCCAACAAAGACGGCACCGTGACCAAGGAAGAACTGCAAACCCTGTTCACGCAGATGAATAACCAGAACGGCGGCGGCCAAGGGAAGGGCGGACAAAGCGGTGGCCAAGGCGGTCAAGGAAAAAGCGGCCCCGGCGGCGGCGGTCAGGAGAAAGGTGGCCAGGGCGGCGGCGGGCAAGGCAAAGGCGGGTTTGGCGGCGGCCAAGGCAAGGGCGGCCACGGCGGCGGCGGACTAAAGAAGAACTGACCCGCGGCTACTTACTCGGCCGGCCGGTCGAGGACTTCCCGCCACCGGGCTGGCACTTTTGCGAAAGCGGCCTGATAGGTGGCGTCGAGCGGCACGTTGACGTACCGTTCCGCATTCAGGAACAGGGGCATGTCGATCATCGTCCGGCCGATGGCCGTTGTCTCCACATAGGCGGCGATCTCGGCGTCGGGGTCAGCGACATATGACGCCAGTGTCAACGGCTCGCCGGGCGGGACATCGACCGGCCCTTCACCCATCTCGTCCCAGATTTCGGCGTGGATACCGCGCGGGTCTCGCGGTGTGGGAGGGAACAGATCGACGACTAACAAATGGATGCCCTGTTCAAACGCATCCGACACTTTCCGCACGAATTGATTTAATCGGTGTCGACTGCTTTTGTTGCCCGGCGACATGAGTTCGATCATCGCCACGATACGGTCTCCGCTCCGGTGGCGGACGGTGAGCGTCCGGCCCCGGGCGGCGTACCAACCCGCTTCCGATTTGAACTGTCGGCGAACACGCGGCTTCGTCACGGCGACATCAATACCGCCGGTCTCAACCGGCCGCGCCGTCTCCCCGTCAGCCCCGTTTTCATGCAGCCCGGCGGCTTGCAGCGTCAGCACGTCCGGCCCCATCGGCCCAGTGTGCTGTTCAGCCAGTGCGTAGTAATCCGGAGGGAGCAGTGTGTCATTGAGGCTGTCCCGCAAATTGGCGATCCACGACATGTGAAAGTCGTGCCACAAGCCGGCAAACACTCGCGTCCAGTCGTGAATGGGCATCATTGACCTCCCGAACGATTACCGACATTTTACACGGCTGGCCAACTTACTTCCCAACCCCCTCCCACACGCCCAACGCCGGGTACGGCTTGCGCGCCCCGTTCATGAGGCCCCACGACTTTTCGACGGTCAGCCCCGTGTCCACGCTCTTCCACGGCATGTCGAACGCCTCGAAGGCGACGCCGTGGTAGGCCCACGCGCCGCCGGCGTCGGCGGGGCGGACGACGAGGCCGGGCTTGACGTAGGCGGCCCAGAACTCCTTTTGCGTCTCGTGGGTGTACCCGGCTTTGCCGTCGTGCGGGAAGCCGGTCTCCTTGAGGATCACTGGCTTTTTCGTCTGTATCACCAAGGCGGTGGCCTCCTCTCGCGCCCACGCGGCAGCCGGCTCGGCGGTCAGCTTCTGGCGGTCGAAGAACGGGTGGATGTTCGGGGCCAGAAAGTCGCCGAAGTCGCGGACGAAGTCGTGCTTGTAGCCGACCAGCGGCTCACTGGTGCCGAGGGGGATGCCCTTCGGCAATTTGCGGCGAAGCCGGGCTTCGGCGATGGCCAAGTCGGCCGCCTCGTAGCGGTTGAAGGTGATCCCCTCGTTGCCGACCAGGACGCCCAAGGCGAAGTCGTTCTGGTACGTGTTCGCCAGGTCCGCGACGCCGTCGATCTCGGCCGCGGACTTGATGTCGTACACGCCGAGCAGGACGACGCGGTACTTCAACTCCTTGGCGACGGCCAGAATCCGCGGCGTGCAGGCCTCGTGGTAGCCGTACAGCACGAGGCCGTCGAACGCCCCGCGCAGGGCGGCCAAGTCGTCGCGGATCGAACTGGTCTTCAGCCGGCGTTGGTTGACGTCGGCCCGCGGGTCCAGTTGGGACGGCACGAACGTGACCAGTTTCGCGGGGGCCTTGTCCGTCAGCGCGGCGAACAAGGGGAACCGCTTGTCCGGCCCGTCGTCGGCCCGCGCGGGGTTCACGACAACGGCCAAGAGCAGCAGGGAAAGCAGTCGCATGTCATCGTTCTCGAAGGGATCGCCGGAAGAATGACATGATAGCGGGCCGCTTCACGCAGGCTTCAGGAAGCCGGCGTATGATACCCCTCGACTCGCCCACTTACCGCAAGCATTGGAGGACCGGTCATGCGTCGCTTTTGGGTCGGGGCCTTCGCCTTCCTGGCGTCGGCCATGTTCGTCGTGTCGGCGTCGTCCCAGCCCCCCGAGGGTAAGAAGGACGGGCCGGACGGCAAGAAGGGCGGCCCGCCGCCGCGCTTCGCCCTCGGCAAGGTGCTGCCCCCGCACGTCGCGGAGGCGCTGGACCTGACCGAGGAGCAGCAGGACAAGATCGCCGCGCTGGAGAAAAAGGTGCGGGCCGAATTGGAGAAGATCCTGACACCCGAGCAACTCAAGAAGGCCGAGTCGGTCGGCCCGCCGCCGAAGAAGGACGGCCCCCCCTTCGGCAAGGAAGGGAAGGACGGGCCGCCGCCGAAGAAGGATGAGTAAGCCGCGTCAGTCGTGCCGCAGGGCCTCGATCGGGTCGAGCCTCGCGGCCCGCCACGCGGGGTAGAGGCCGAACAGGACGCCGATGCCGCTGGACACGAAGAACGAGTACACCATCGAGTCCCACTGCGGGTCCGACGGGATGTTCTTGAACCCGAACTGGACCGAGGCGAACGGCACCCCGTAAGCAATGCCGACCCCGGCGGCGATGCCCAAGATCCCGCCGATGGTTGTCTGCACGACGGCCTCGACCAAGAACTGGACGACGATGTCCTTGCGCTTGGCCCCGAGCGCCCGGCGGATGCCGATCTCGCGCGTCCGCTCCGTCACCGTCGCCAGCATGATGTTCATGATGCCGATGCCGCCGACCAAGAGCGAGATCGAGGCGATCAGGACGAGCAGGTTCTTGAAGTTCTGCTCCGTCTCCTCGGCCTGTTCGAGCCGGTCGAGCGGGATCGTGAGGGCGTAATCCTCTTTTAAGTGGCCGTCCTGGAGGATCTGCTTGACGAGGTCGCCGACGGCCTTCACCTTTTGCCGGCCCTCTTTGGTGTCCACGTCCGCGTCCACGGTCATGGTCACTTGGCTGACCTCCACCTTCTCCGCGCCGCGGGAGCCGGAACTGCGGAAGAAGATCGTGTCCCCCAAGCGGCGGCGGGACGTTTGCAGCGGCAGGTAGATGTCGCTGTTGTAGTCCTCGGCCGCCTGCGACCCGCCGCTGCCGCCGGTCGGCATGCGGTCCTTCAACACGCCGACGACTTGGAAGTCTTGGCTGGCCAGCACGATGGTCTGGTCCATCGGGTCGTCGAACGGGAACAGCTTGTCGGCCGTCCGCGCCCCGAGGACGACGACGTTGCGCATCAGCACGCCGTCCTCGGCCACGAGGAACCGGCCGCGGGCCATCTCCAGCTTGTTTACTTCCATGTACTCGGGCGTGGTGGCCACCACCCGGCCGTTGTGCTTCCGCTCGAAGCGGTACACTTCCTTCGGGAACACCCGCATGGGCACCAAGCGGGTGAGAACGGAGATGTTCTCGAACTTCTCGAAGTCGCGGAACGTCAGCCCGTACGTGGCCACGAAGGTGCGAGAGCCGGTCGAGGAGTCGTCCGGCGGCTTCTGGCTGCGGGCGATGATGTTCGTCGCCCCCTGCCGCTTGATGGCGTCGAGGGCCTCCTTCATCGACCCCTTCCCGAACGCCAGCAGCGAGATGACGGACGCGATGCCGATGATGATCCCCAGCACGGACAGGAACGCCCGCAATTTGTGCAGCCACAGGCCCCGCACGGCGAGGACGGCGTCACGGCGTAGTTTGGTCAGTTCGGCGATCATTTTTAATTCGGAGTTCGGAATTCGGAATGCGGAATCAAAGGCCGGCACTGCCATGCGACTGACGGCCTCTCGGACGGTGTTCGGTTTTCATTCCGCATTCCGAACTCCGAATTCCGAATTTCCAAGTCAGTCTCTGTTCCGCACGTCGCTTTCAATCTGCCCGTCCCGCAGCCGGATCACGCGGCGCGACCACTCGGCGATGTCGTTCTCGTGCGTCACCATGATGATGGTCTTTCCCGTGTTGTTCAGGCCGGTCAGCATCTCCATGATTTCCACGCTGGTCCGGGAGTCGAGGTTCCCGGTCGGCTCGTCCCCGAGGATCACGTTCGGGTTGTTCACCAGCGACCGGGCGATGGCCACTCGCTGCTGCTGCCCGCCGGAGAGTTGCAGCGGCCGGTGGTCGAGGCGGTCGCCGAGGCCGACCATCTTGGCCAGTCCGACGCACCGCTGCTTCGTCTGCGTGTTCAGCGCGATGCCTTGGTACAGCAGCGGCAGTTCGATGTTCTCGACCACCGTGTACTGCGGCAGCAGGTTGTACGACTGGAAGATGAACCCCAGGTAGCGGCTGCGCACGTCGGAGAGGCGGTCGTCATTC
>JAYUGD010000716.1:0-1429 GCA_043767785.1 Zavarzinella sp.
GGCAATATTCCAAAATCCCTTTGCGAGCTTTGCCTCTTTGCGAGCTTTGCGTGAAACTCTTCTGAATTACTGGCCGGCTTCCAACCGGGCCACTTCCGCGCAGTCCTTGTCTCCGCGGCCGGAGAAGCACAGCACCACGATGTCGGTCTTCGGCCTCTTGGCGGCGATCCGCATGCCTTCCACGACGGCGTGGGCCGTCTCCAAGGCGGGAAGGATGCCCTCCATGCGGGAGCAGACGCGGAAGCCGTCCATCGCCTCGGCGTCGTTGATGCTGGTGTAGCGGACGCGGCCGGTGTCTTTCCAGTAGCTGTGTTCCGGGCCGACGCCGGGGTAGTCCAGCCCGGCCGAGATGGAGTGGACCGGGGCGGTCTGGCCGTCGTCGTCTTGCAGGACGTAGCTGAAACTGCCGTGCAGCACGCCCGGCTTGCCGTTGCTGATGGTGGCGGCGTGGTCGCCGTAGGTGGGCGTGCGGCCGCCGGCCTCGACGCCGACGAGTTCGACGCCCTTGTCATCCGCGAACGGGTAGAACATGCCGGCCGCGTTGCTGCCGCCGCCGACGCAGGCCACGACCACGTCCGGCAGGCGGCCGAACTGCTCCATCGACTGTTCCTTGGTCTCGGTCCCGATGACGGCCTGGAAGTCGCGCACCATCATGGGGAACGGGTGCGGCCCGATGGCGCTGCCGATGATGTAGTGCGTCGTCTCGACACTTGCCATCCACTCCCGCATTGCCTCGTTGACGGCGTCCCGCAAGGTCTTGCTGCCGCTCTCGACGGGGAAGACTTCCGTGCCCATCGCCCGCATTTTGAAGACGTTCAACTCCTGCCGGCGAATGTCCTCGGACCCCATGTACACGCGGCACGGCAAGTCAAACAGGGCGGCGGCCGTGGCGCTGGCGACGCCGTGCTGCCCGGCGCCGGTCTCGGCGATCACGCGCTTCTTGCCCATCCGCAGGGTCAGCAAGCCTTGCCCGATGGCGTTGTTGATCTTGTGGGCGCCGGTGTGGTTCAGGTCTTCGCGCTTGAGGTAAATTTTCGCCCCGCCGGCCTCCTTGGTGAGCCGTTCCGCGAAGTAGAGCCGCGACGGCCGGCCGACGTACTCGTTGAGGATGCGCCGGAACTCGGCCATGAACGCCGGGTCTTGACTGGCTTCCGAATACGCTTTCGTGAGTTCATCGAGGGCGAACATCAGCGTCTCGGGGACGAACCGCCCGCCGTAGGGGCCGAACCGCCCTTTCACGTCGGGCATCGTCGCGGCGGGCTTGGCGGAGAGCGTCGGCATGGCAGGCAACCTCAACGGGGGAAACCAGTATTTCACGGATGGGACACGGAAAGGCAACCTCACCCCCTAACCCCCTCTCCGCGGCGGAGAGGGGGGACCAAACCCAGAAATACTTCTCCCCACTTGCTCCCCCTCTCCGCCGCGGAGA
>JAYUGD010000717.1:0-1429 GCA_043767785.1 Zavarzinella sp.
CGGCCTTGTCCACGATGCGGATAGGCCGCTTGGTCGGGGTCTCGTTTTCCTTGGCGTAGTCGATGCCGAGGACGGTGCAGACGGTGGCGAGGAAGTCCATCGCGTTCGTCTTGCCTTCTTCGACGGTGCCGCCTTCCTTGTCCGTCTTGCCGTGGACGGTGCCGTGCTTCAGGCCGGCCCCGAACATCGCCAGACTCCACGCCTTCGGGAAGTGGTCGCGGCCGGGCTTGTCGCCGCGGGCGTTGATGTTGGGCGTGCGGCCGAACTCGCCCATGACGATCACGAGCGTCGAGTCCAGCAGGCCGTGTTCCTTAAGGTCTTTCAACAGCGTGGAGACGCCGCCGTCGAGCTTCGGCAGCAGGTTGTCCTTGAGCTTGGCGAAGTTGTCCTGGTGCGTGTCGAACCCGCCGAGGCCGATCTCGACGAAGGGCACGCCGACTTCCATCAGCCGGCGGGCCATCAACAGGCCTTGGCTGAAGTTGTCGCTGGCGTACGCGGAGCGGGTCGAGGCCGGCTCGGCCGACAAGTCGAAGGCTTTCGCTTCCTTCGACTTCATCATGGTGACGGCCCGGGCGTAGGTCGTCTTGTGGTCGTTGATCGAGTCGGCTTGGTAGTCGTGGTAGAACGCGGCCTCGAGTTCTTGCAGCAGGCCGACGCGGGTGTCGAACTGGCCGCCGGCGACTTGGGCGGCCAAGTCTTGCACGCCGCGGCTGGGGTCATTCACCAACAGCGGCTGGTGCTTCGGCCCGAGGAAGCCGGCCCCGTAGCCGCGGTTGCCGATGGTGACGAAGTTCGGGATCGTGGCGTCGGCCCGGCCGATTTCCTTGGAGGCGATAGCCCCGATGGACGGGTACACCAAGCCGCCTTGCCCTTCGCGGTAGCCGGTGTGCAAGTTGTACTTGGCCCGCGGGTGGGCGCCCTCGGCGGTGCTCATGCCGCGGAGCAGCACGCCCTGGTTCATCCAATTGGCCAACTTCGGCAGGTGTTCACTGATTTGGATGCCGGGGGCCGATGTCTTGATCGGCTTGAAGTCGCCGGCGCCCTTGCTGTCGGGCTTCAAGTCCCACGTGTCCTTGTGGCTCATGCCGCCGTCGAGCCACACGAGGATGCAGCGCTTGGCCTTGGCTTTCGGGTTGGCGGCGGCCTCGCCGGCGCGGGCCGCGAGGACGTTCATCCACCCGGAGAACGAGGCCCCGAACACGCCCATCGCCGAGAGCTTCGCGAAGTCGCGGCGGGTGGTTGTCGGCAAAGGATTGAGGAACATGGTCGGTCGCCTGTAAATGGTTAAGTTCAGGGGGTCAGTCTTCAATCGTCTCAGACCAGGAATGACGACTCTTACTCGCTTGCTCCCCCTTCCCTCTTAGGGAAGGGGGCCGGGGGGTTAGGTTGCCTTTCAAAACGGGCTGACCGCGAAAGGCAACCTAACCCC
>JAYUGD010000718.1:0-4311 GCA_043767785.1 Zavarzinella sp.
GGCTCGACGCCCAGATGGAGAAGGGCTTCGAGAGCGATTACGCGGAGAAGAAGACGCTCGACCTCTTTTGGCGGCGCCAGCAGGCCGTGCCGATCGAGCAGTGGAGCGAAAAAGTCGCGGCGGCCTTCCTCGGCGTCCGGCTCGAATGTGCGCAATGTCACAAGCACCCGACCGACCGCTGGACCCAAGACGATTACTGGGGCTTCGCCAACGTCTTCGCCAACGTGGTCTTCGCGAACAACCAATTCAGCAGTGCGGACGCGAAGAAACTCGCCGACGCCGAAAATGCCAAGCGCAAAGAAGCCGCGACCGCCGGCGGCAAAGCGAACGCCCAGTTCCCCAACGTCCGGGAAATGTTCATCGCCACGATGGGGGGCACCGGAAAAACGCCGGCCTTGAAACCGATCCCGATGACGACGCGCACCGTCGGCAGCAAAGCCCTCGGCGGGCCGGAGTTGAAACACGCATCCGGGACCGACGCGCGGGCCAAACTCTGGGAATGGATGGTCTCGAAGGAGAATCCGTTCTTCGCCAAGAGTTTCGTCAACCGCGTCTGGGCCCACTACTTCGGGGCCGGCATCGTGGACCCGGTGGACGACTTCTCCCAAGCCAACCCGCCGACCAACGCCCGCCTGCTGGACGCCTTGGCCAAAGACTTCATCGAGAGCAAGTACGACATCCGGAAGTTGGAGCGGACAATCCTGACGAGCCGGACGTACCAGAACTCGTCGATGCCGAACGACACCAACCGCCACGACAAGAACAACTACGCCCGCGGCTACGTCCGGCCGATGCTGGCCGAAGTCGTGGTGGACGCGGTGAACGACGCGCTCGGGACGCAAGAGGTCTTCGGGACCGACGCCCCGGCCGGCCGCCGCGTGACGGACATCGGCTCCAGCCGGCTGACCAACCCGAACGTCGCCTACGCCCTCCGCATCTTCGGCCGCCCGCCGCGGACGACCGCGTGCGACTGCGAGCGGGCCATGGAGCCCGCCCTGCCGCAGACGCTCTTCCGCATGACCGACCCGGCCCTGCTGCAGAAGATGAAGGCGCCGGCCAACCGCTTCAACCTGCTGTTGAAGGACCGCAAGGTGACGGACGAGGCGGTCTTGGAAGAGTTGTTCCTGGCCTCGCTGGGCCGCTTCCCGACCGCGGCCGAGTTGGACACGTTCCACCAGCACCGCCTGACCGCGACCGACCGCGCCGAGGCCTTCGCCGACGTGGCGTGGGCGCTGATTAACACCCGCGAGTTCATCCTGAACCATTAACAACCCTATGCGGAGATTTGTTAGCCGCGACGCGGAGGCTTTGCGCAGCGGAGCGCGTCCCGCGGCCGTCATCAAAAGCCAGAGATTGCCGACTCGGGTGGCGCCAACTGGACGCGCTCCTCTCCGCAAAGCCTCCGCGTCGCGGCTAACACTACGGCTCTGACAACGTGCCTAGATCACCGATTACTCCAACACCCCCGCCCGAAAGGCCGACCGCCATGTTCCAGAAACGAGACTGCGAAGGGTTCCGCCGCCGCGACTTCCTGCAAGTCGGCTCGGCCGGGTTGCTCGGGCTGACCCTCGCCGACGTGCTCCGCACCGAGGCGACGGCGGCGGGCAAGACCGTGACGGCCGATGCCAAGGGGCCGAAGGCCAAGAGCGTCATCCTCGTGTGGCTGTCCGGCGGGCCGGCGACCATCGACATGTGGGACAACAAGCCGGACGCCCCGGAGGGCATCCGCGGCGAGTTCAAGAGCATCGACACCAAGGCCGCCGGCATGCGGGTCAGCGAACACCTGCCGAAGATGGCCGCGGTCGGGGACAAGATCAGCCTCGTCCGCAGCCTGTCCCACACGATCCCGTCCCACGCGCCGGGCACGGTGTTCATGACCACCGGCAACAAGCCGACGCCCGCGCTGCAATACCCGTCGCTGGGGTCCGTCTGCGCCAAGATGTTGAGCGTGGAAAAGGGCGTCCCGCCGTACGTCAGCTTCTCCGAACTGCGCAACGGCACGGCGGGCGGGGCCGGCTACCTCGGAGCCGGGTACAACCCGTTCGGCGTCGAAGGCAACGGCGGGGGCGGCAAAGGGGGCGGGGGCGGCGGCACCATGCGGGTCCGCGGCATCACGCTGCCGGCCGGCTTCAGCCTCGACGAACTCGACAAGCGGGACAAGTTGCTCGCCGGGTTCGACCAGGGCTTCAAGGAACTGGATACCAACGGCAACCTCGTGGACGGCCTCGACGCCTTCCACAAGCAGGCCCTCGACATCCTGCGCTCGGACAAGACCAAGAAGGCCTTCGACCTCGCCGCGGAGAAGCCGGGCGTCCGCGAAAACTACGGCACGACGCCGTTCGCCACCAGCGCCCTCGCGGCCCGGCGGCTCGTGGAAGCCGGCGTGCGGTTCGTGACCATCGCCACCGGCGGGTGGGACACGCACGGCCAGAACTTCGAGAACCTGAAGACGAAGTTGCTGCCGACCCTCGACCAGACCCTGTCCGCCCTGATCGCCGACTTGGACCAGCGCGGCCTCTTGGACAGCACCATCGTGATGTGCGCCGGCGAGTTCGGCCGGACGCCGAAGATCAACCCGAAGGCCGGCCGCGACCACTGGGCGCGGTCGATGGCGTGCGTGCTGGCCGGCGGCGGCATCAAGCGCGGCTACGTCCACGGCTCGACGGACGCCTCCGGCATGGCCCCGGCCACGGAAGCGGTGACGCCGGACGACGTGGCCAGCACGATCTTCCAGCAACTCGGCATCGACCCGCACACGGAAATGCAGACCCCGACCGGCCGCCCAGTGCAACTGTTCCGCGAAGGCCGCGTCATCGAGAAACTGGTCGGGTAAGCCGCCAGTGTGTTTCGGCGAACGTCGGGTTCTTGCCCGGTGAAGAACCCGACGCCTGACCGCGTCGGCATGCCAAGTCGCTGTCATTCTCCTTGTAAACTCCCGTCGCCACGCCTAGGGTTAGAGTAACGTTCTTCGGAACGGTCCTCATTCTTTCCCGGAGGTTTTCATGCGTCGTCCCACCCCGCGGCGGGCCTTCACACTCATCGAATTGCTCGTCGTCATCGCCATCATCGCCATCCTGATCGGCCTCTTGCTGCCGGCCGTCCAAAAGATCCGCGAAGCCGCCAACCGGATGAAGTGCAGCAACAACCTGAAGCAAATCGGCCTTGCGGCCCACAACGCCAACGACACGTTCGGGGTCCTGCCGCCGCAGTTCGGCTACTACCCGGCCGGTGGCAACGCGGGCGGGTACGGCACGTCCATGTGGCACCTGCTGCCGTTCATGGAGCAGGACAACCTCTTCAAGTCGGTCAACGGGGACGCCACCTCGGGGAGTTTCGGCGGGCCGGGCACCCAGACGCCCATCAAGGGCTACTTGTGTCCGACCGACGCGAGCGTCAACGCCACCGACGCCATCATGCCGCAGATCGGCTGGCGGGGGGCCACGTACGCGGGCAACTGGCAAGTCTTCGGCAAGCCGAACACCGCCCCGGCCGGCCGCTACCCGTTTCTCAACAAGGCGGCCGGCAGCGGCACGGAATGGGAAGGGTCGTCGGCCGTCGGGTCGTCGTTCGCGGACGGCACGTCCAACACGATCCTCTTCGCCGAGAAGATCGCCCGGTGTTCCTACACGGGCGCGCAAGCGTGCGACGCCAATAGCGCCGGCAACGCTTGGAGCCGATGGGACGGTCTCGACTACTGCGCCCCCATGTTCGCCGGGTGGAAGACCGGCGCCGCCGGCATGTTCCGGGTCCAGCCGACCCCGTACAACGGGCCGGGCGGCAACTGCGACTCGGCCGTCGCCTCCAGCCCACACTCCGGCGGCATCAACGTCTGCCTCGCGGACGCCAGCGTGCGGTTTCTGCGGGGGAGCATGAATCCGACCACCTTCTGGCAGGCCTGCACGCCGGCCGGCGGCGAGCCGCCCGCCAGCGACTGGTAAGCGGCCGCCCGCCGCCGGCGCGGCGATTCTCTTCATTTTTCATGCCATCCGTCTGACGAGATTTCCCGTGAATTATTGGATACCGTCCGCCCGGTTCGTCGTTTTGGCCGTCACGCTCGCCGCCGTCGGGTGCGGGGGCGGCGCCAAGACGGCCCGGGTTTCCGGGAAGATCACGTACAAGAGTCAGCCGATTTCTTACGGCCAAATCACGTTCGTCGGCGCGAACGGCGAGCAGGGGGTCGGCCCCATTGAGGACGGCCAGTACACCATCCTCACCGCCCCGACGGGGGCCGTGAAGATCACGGTGAAAGCCTTCCCGCGCAGCGCTCAAGTGGTCAACCCGACCGAGACGCCTCAAGCCAAGCCCGCCGGC
>JAYUGD010000719.1:0-1426 GCA_043767785.1 Zavarzinella sp.
CGCGCTCCACTCCGAAGCGTCGCGTCGCGGCTAAACTTTTGGATCAAATTCGTGCCCACCTTCCGCTACCCCGTGATGCTCGTCAAGGACGCCGCCGGCGGGTGGTCGCCGCTGGCGATTGACGAGGACTCCCTGGCCGGGTTCGGCGCCACTGCGGCGGCGGCCCGCGAAGACCTCGAAACCTTTTTGGAGTGGCACCAGCGCGAGAACGCCTGGCTGCCGGCGTCCGATTTTCTCGACCCGGTGTTGCAAGTCTTCCGGGTGAACGTCCGCACCGAGTACCACGAGAAGAACCGCATCTTCCCGGCCGACGTGCCGATCCCCGTGCGCGTGCATTGCGTGACCGGCGTGCAGGAGAGCGGGCAGATGGTCGCCTCGCTGCCGCTGCTCGGGCTGCGGTTCACTTACCACAACGCGGAGGGGCTGAAAGACCTCGTGCGGCGGTACGTCATCCAGAAGCTGGAAGGGGAGACGCCGCAGGCGGTGGCCCGCTGCCTGCCGCCGGCCCACGCGGAACTGGCGGACGTAGTCGTGCGCGTCCCGCGCAAGGCGGCCCTGGAGAAGGCGGCCCCGCCGCCGGAGACGTTGAGCAAGATCGGCGAGCCGCTCGGCGACCGGGCGATGCGCAAGCAGTTCACCAAGGCGTGGGAGCGGGAAGACGCCCTCAACCTGCTCGTGCGCAAGCTGCACGGCGAGATGGCCAACGTGTTGCTGCACGGCGAGGCGGGCGTCGGCAAGACGACGCTGCTGGTGGATGCCGTCCGCGAGGTCGAACGGCGGCTGGAACAGGAGGCCAAGGAGGCGGAAGAGAAGCCGTTGCCGCGGCGGTATTGGGCCACGTCGGCGGGCCGCGTCATCGCCGGGATGAAGTACCTCGGCCAGTGGGAAGAGCGGGTCGAGACGCTGATCGCCGAGTTGGGGGAGATTCAGGGCGTCTTGTGCGTGGACCGGCTGTTGGACCTGATCCAGACCGGCGGCCTCGGGCCGAGCGACAGCATCGCCGCCTTCCTCGCCCCGTACCTGGCCCGCGGCGAAGTGCGCATGGTGGCCGAGGTCAGCCCGACGGAATTGGACGCCTGCCGGCGGCTGATGCCCGGCCTCGCGGACTTGTTCCAGATCATCCGCGTCGAGCCGTTCAACCGGGCGCAGGCCCTCAAGGTGATCGACCGTCAGATCGAGTCCGGGCGGGCCACGCTCAAGTTGGAAGTCGCCGCCGGCGTCGCCGACCTGATCGTGCAGCTCTTCCGGCGGTTCATGCCGTACTCGGTGTTCCCCGGCCAGTCCGTGCGCTTCACCCGCGAGTTGCTGGAACAGTGCAAGCGGGACAAGAAGAAGGAAGTGACCAACACCGAAGTCGTCGCCCGCTTCAAGGACCGCACCGGGCTTCCTGAAGTGTTCTTGCGCGACGAAATCACGCTGGAACGGC
>JAYUGD010000720.1:0-1420 GCA_043767785.1 Zavarzinella sp.
TTGCCTCTTTGCGAACTTTGCGTGAAACTCGTCTCGTCATTTTCGTTCTCGCGGCACGCACATCGCCAATCCCGCGCCGACTAGCAGCGTGCCGGCCACCGTCCAGAGGCCCAATTTGCCGAGGATCGTCGGCCCGAGCGCCCCGCCGATATTGGCCACGGAGTTAATGAGGGCGACGCCGCCGGCGGACGCGGCCCCGCTGAGGAAGGCCGTCGGGATGGCCCAGAACGTCGGCAACATGCTCATCATGCCGGCTTGGGCCAGGCAGAACCCCACGAGCGTCAGTATCGGCGAGGAAGCCGTCGCGGCCAGCGCCCAGCCGACAGCGGCCATCAGGGCCGAGAAGGCGACGTGACCCCGGCGCTCCCCCGTGCGGTCCGAGTGGCGGCCGATGACAACCATCGCCACGACGGCCGACAGATGCGGCAAGGCGAGGAGCAGGCCGAGTTGAAACTTCGTCAGCCCCTCGTATTCGGCCTTCAGCAGGTTCGGGAAGTAAGCGCCGCTGGCGTTCGCCCCGACGGCGACCGTGGAGTACAGGGCGATCAGCAACCACACGCGCCGGTCGAACATGGCCGACAAGCGACTGGCGCCGAACCGATCCTGCCGCTGTTGTTCCTCGGCGGCGATGCGGGCCACCAGCCAGTCGCGTTCCGCGGGGGCCAGCCAGCGCGCGTCGGCGGGGCGGTCGGTCAGCAGAAACAGGACTGTGATCCCCAGGATGACGGACGGCAGGCCCTCCAGCAGGAACAGCCACTGCCAGCCCTTGAGGCCGGCGAGACCGTCGGTGTACTGCAAGATTGCCCCGGAGATCGGGCCGCCGAAGGCGCTGGCGACGGCGATGGCAATCATGAACATCGCGATCACGCGGGCGCGCTCGCGGGCGGGGAACCAGTAGGTGAGGTAGAGGATGATGCCGGGGAAGAAGCCCGCCTCCGCGACGCCGAGCAGGACGCGGACGGCGTAAAACTCGGCCGTGTCCGACACGAACATGGTCGCCATGGAGACGACCCCCCACGACACCATGATGCGGGCGATCCACCGCCGCGCGCCGACCCGGCGCAGCAGCAAGTTGCTGGGCACTTCAAACAGCAGGTAGCCGATGTAGAAGAGGCCGTAGGCGACGTCAAAGACCGTTTTAAATTCGTCCTTGCTCAGGCCGAAATCGGCCTGCATCGCATCGCGGGCGAAGCCGAGGTTGGCCCGGTCGAGGATGTTGAAGACGTACAGCAGGCACAGGAACGGCAGCAGCCGCCAGGCGACCTTTCGCAGGACGCGGGCGGCGAACACCGGGTCGTTGTCTTGGTAGTCTTGTTCGGCCTGGGAGAGCGGCGGGTGGGTCATGGGGCGGGTCCGAACGTCATTGTGATTCACCCTCGGAATCGCCGGTTTTCGCCCCAACGGGGCGGGGGAAAATAGC
>JAYUGD010000721.1:0-11622 GCA_043767785.1 Zavarzinella sp.
CCTGGGCATCGACCCGTGGGGCGGCCGGTTCGACGGCCACCAGTCCATCGGCGACATTCGCAACCTTGAAGCCCTGCCGTTCGACGACACGAAGCCGGACGCCAACCCGAAGGTGATCGCCGCCGGGCGCATCGTGCAGCGGCGCGACCAAGGGAAGCTGTTCTTCCTCGACATCTGGGACCACACTGGTCGCGTGCAGGTGATGCTCGGGCAGAAGCAGATCGGCGACCTCGGCTGGCAACTCGCCACACTTCTCGACCTCGGCGACCTGATCGGCGTGGAAGGCTCCTTCGGGAAGACCCGCCGCGGCGAACTCTCCATCCGGGCGACGAAGTTGACGATCCTGTCGAAGTCGTTGGAGCCGCACCCGACGGCGCACTTCGGCATGGAGAACATCGAATATCGGTTGCGGCACCGCTACCTCGACTTGGTGCATTCGCCGACGACGCTGGCCGTCGCCAAGCAGCGGGTGTTAATCATCCGTACGATCCGCAACTATCTCGACGCCCTCGGCTTTCTGGAAGTTGAGACGCCGACGCTGCACGCCGTCGCCGGCGGGGCGGCGGCCCGGCCGTTCGAGACGCACCACAACGCGCTGGACATCCCGTTGGTGCTGCGGATCGCGCTCGAACTGCACCTGAAGCGGCTGCTCGTCGGCGGGATGGAAAAAGTCTACGAGATCGGCCGCGTGTTCCGCAACGAGGGGATCAGCCACAAGCACAACCCCGAATTCACGATGATGGAACTGTACCAGGCCTACGGCGATTACCGCTCCATGATGGACCTGACCGAGGGGCTGCTGGTCGCCTGCGTGGACGCCATCGGCGGCGGTCGCGTCCGGCCGTGGGCCGACAAGACGGTGGACTTCACCCCGCCGTTCCAGCGGGCCAAGTACGGCGACCTGTTCCGCGAACACGTCGGCTGTGACATGCACGACCCGGCGGCCGTCGCCGAGGCCGCCAACAAGTTCCATTTGCCGACGGCCGGCAAGGAACACGACGTCGTCGTGAACAACCTCTTCGAACACGTCGTGGAAGAGAAGTTGGTCGGCCCGGTGTTCATTTACGACTACCCGGCCGCCATCTGCCCGTTGACCAAGCGGCAGCGCGGCGACAAGCGGTTGGCCGAGCGGTTCGAGTTGTACATCCATGGGATGGAACTGGCGAACGCCTACACCGAACTGAACGACCCGATCACGCAGGAAGAGACCTTCAAGCGGCAACTGGTGGGCATGGCCGAGGAAGACTCGATGGCCAAGATGGACCACGACTTCATCCGCGCCCAACGCTACGGCATGCCCCCCGCCGGCGGCCTGGGCATCGGCATCGACCGCCTGGTGATGCTGCTGACGAACACGCAAACGATTAGGGACGTGATCCTGTTCCCGCTGCTGCGGCCCGAATAAATGATGAAGAGTTTTCACGCAAAGCTCGCAAAGAGGCAACGTTCGCAACGAAGAATAACCAAGATGATTTGGCGAACGCCGAAGGCGAATAATTGATGTTTTCTTTGCGAGCGTTGCCTCTTTGCGAGCTTTGCGTGAAACGGTTTTGATGCTTGCTCGTAGGGCCGAAAGGACTCAGCCCCCATGTACAAGGCGTTACTCTGCTGGAAGTACCTCCGCACGCGGTTCCTCGCGTTCGTGTGCATCGTCTCCGTGATGCTCGGGGTGGCCACGCTCGTCGTCGTTAACAGCGTGATGGCCGGGTTCAGCACCAAGCTGCGGGACCGGTTCCACGGCCTGCTGTCTGATGTCATCGTCCAGTCCCCCAGTTACGACGGCTTCCCGCTCGAAACTGACGACATGCTGGAGCGGATTCGGAAGTCCCCAGCCGCCCCATACATCGAGGCCGTCTCCCCGGCCGTCGAAGTCTTCGGCATGCTCACCTACGAAGTGGGGCCGAACCGCGAGCGCATCACCATCCCGGTCAACATCGTCGGGACTGACGCGAAGACGCGGCCGGCTGTCGGCGATTTCGGGCGATTCCTGACCCAGAATGACCGGAAAGCCAACCCGACGTTCGACCTCACGCCCGAGGCGATGCACCGCTGGAATTACTTCAACCCGCCGCTGCCGGAGCCGCGCCTGCCCGCGGGGCCGGACGGTCTGCCGCCCATCTCGGCGCCGCCGGCCGAGCCGCGGGCGCCGAACGGGGCCGTCCCCGGCTTCGGCATCACGCACTACCGCCACACGAACCTGACGACCGGGAAAGTCGAAGACAAGCCGATCTTGGCGCCGGGGGACACGATCAAGCTGGTGACGGTCGGGGCCGGCAAGAAGAACTTGGAGCCGGTGGCTTCCGACTTCGCCGTGTGCGACTCGATCCGGACCGAGATGACGGAGTACGACTCTCGCTTCGTCTACGTGCCGCTCGAGTACCTGCAACGCCTGCGGGCGATGGGCAACCACGTCACGCACATCCAGATCAAATTGAAGGACTACTCGAAGGCCAAGGAAGTCGTGGCCGAGCTGCGGAAGCTGTTCCCGGACCAGTACTACTTCCAAGTCGATACGTGGGAGGACAAGCAAAGCTCCCTGTTGAAGGCGGTCAACATCGAGCGCGGCCTGCTCAACCTGCTGCTGTTCATGATCGTCGGCGTCGCCGGGTTTTGCATCCTCGCCATCTTTTCGATGATCGTCCGCGAGAAGACGCGGGACATCGGCATCCTGAAATCGCTCGGGGCGTCCGACCGCGGCATCATGCAAATCTTCCTCGGCTACGGCCTGCTGCTCGGCCTGCTCGGGGCCGGGCTGGGGACGGCGGCGGGACTGCTCATCACCTACTTCATTAACCCGATCGAACACTTCCTGTTCAAGCTCACCGGCGTCGGGTTCGACCGCGGCGTGTACTACTTCGACGAAATCCCGACCCAGATGGAACCCACGACGATCCTGCTCGTGAACCTCGGGGCGGTGACGATTGCCGTGGCGTTCAGCGTGTGGCCGGCCGTCCGGGCCGCGTGGCTGCGGCCGGTGCAGGCGTTGCGGTACGAGTGACCAACACATGGGAGTAGTTGGCCCTCCACTGGGTCGCTAGCCCAGAGTGGTCGGATTGCCGGGAATTGGGCGAATCGGTCGCGCGCACTGGCAGAGTGGCTGGCAGACCTTCACAATTGACCGCGTTTTTGTGATTGATTGATCGCGATGACTGTCGAGCAGCGAAGGAACCTGAAAATGATCTCCGTCCAAAGCCTCCGCAAGTCGTACCGCCGGCACGCCGAAGTGGTCGAAGTCCTCAAGGGCGTGGACATGTTGATCGAGGAGGGGGAGTTCCTCTCCGTGGTCGGGGCGTCCGGGTCGGGGAAGTCCACGCTCATGCACGTCATGGGCACGCTGGACCGGCCCGACTCCGGCATGGTCATGCTCGGAGCGCGGCGCATCGACAACCTGAGCCGGACGGAGCAGAACCGGCTGCGCAACGGCACGTTCGGGTTCATCTTCCAGTTCTACCACCTGCTGCCGGAACTCACGGCCTTGCAGAACGTGATGATGCCGGCGATGGTGGGGGCGTCGGTGTTCAACTGGCGGGGCCGGAAACGGGAGGCGGTGCGGGCCGCCACGGAAATGCTGGAGCGCGTCGGCCTCGGGCACCGGCTGCACCACAAGCCGCGGGAACTGTCCGGCGGGGAGATGCAGCGGACGGCCATCGCCCGCGCCCTGGTGGCCAAGCCGCGCATCTTGTTCGCGGACGAGCCGACCGGGAACTTGGACACGGACAGCGGCCGGGAGATCGTCGATTTGCTGCGGTCGGTCAACCGCGAACAGAACGTGACGATCATGATGGTGACGCATAACCTAGAGTTGGTGCGACACACCGACCGCGTCGTCCGCATGACGGCGGGCCGGCTCGGCGAACTGCCCGTGGAAATGGCGGCCCTCGCGGAATGCTGACGGTGGCTGTCGCCCCTCCCCGGCCCGAAAGGCGACTCATGACGCGGGTGTACATCAACGGCGAATTCTTCGACAAGGCCGACGCCAAGATCAGCGTCTACGACCATGGCCTGCTCTACGGGGACGGCGTCTTCGAGGGCATCCGCATCTACTCGGGCAAGGTCTTCAAGCACCCCGAGCACATCGCCCGGCTGTACGAGTCGGCCAAGCACATCGCCTTGGACATCCCGCTGTCCCCGGCCGAGATGCAGAAGGCCGTCGAGGACACGGTCAAAGAAAACAAGAAGATCGACGGCTACATCCGCCTAATCGTGACGCGCGGGCCGGGTAACCTCGGCCTGGACCCGCGGTCGTGCAAGCCGAATATCGTCGTGATCGTGGACGACATCAGCTTGTACCCGAAGGAGCTGTACGACACCGGCATGCGGATCGTCACGGCCTCGCTGATCCGCAACCACCCGAACGCCCTGAACCCGCGGATCAAGTCGCTGAACTACCTGAACAACATCCTCGCCAAGATCGAGGCCATCCGGGCCGGGTGTTTGGAAGCCCTGATGCTCAACCACAAGGGCGAAGTCGCCGAGTGTACCGGGGACAACGTGTTCATCGTCAAGAACGGCGTGCTGAAGACGCCGCCGACGGACGCCGGCATTCTGGAAGGGATCACCCGCAACGCCGTGCTGGACTTGGCCCACGCCGCCAAGATCCCCGTGCAGGAATGCACGATGACCCGGCACGACATCTACGCCGCCGACGAGTGCTTCTTAACCGGGTCGGCCGCCGAGGTGATCGCCGTCACCGACTGCGACGGCCGCGGCATCGGTGCCGGCAAGCCGGGGCCGGTGACGAACCAGTTGCGGGAAGCGTTCACGAAGCTGGTGCGGGGTTAAGAAATAAAGAGTTTTGCGCAAAGCTCGCAAAGAGGCAAAGCTCGCAAAGAAGACAACCATCATCTTTCAAAGCAGTCTGTACCGCCTATCAGAAAGATGTTTTGGTTTTCTTTGCGAGCTTTGCCTCTTTGCGAGCTTTGCGCGAAACTCTTTGTTACTTACTTCTTCGCCTCGTCCATCCGCAGTTGCGTGCTGAGGAAGAACGGCTTGCCGTCTTCTTCGTACTCGCACTCCATGAAGAACGCCCGCCATTCCGTCTCCGGCTTGGCGACTAGGCCCGTGACGGTCTGGCCGGCGATCTTGGCCGGGGCTTCCTTCCATGTCTGCTTGCGAAAGTCCCGCGTCGGGGCGTCGGCGACCCACAGGCGGGCCGCCTTGAGCGGGGTGTCCGTCGTGGCCGTCAGGCGGAGTTGGCCGTCCGCGTCGTCGTGCTTCCACGACAGTTTCGGCATCGGCTTGTTCAGCACTTGCTGCCGGGCGAAGTGGGCCAGCGTGCTGAGGGCGCGGTTACGGTCCTTCTTCCCTTCGGCGTAGTTCTGCTCCAACCCGTGGCCGGCGTTCGGGACGTACAATATCCACTTGTCCCCTTGCAGGTCGTCCCAGTACAGGTTCAGAGCGTCAAGAGACCAGTAGGGGTCGTTTGCCCCGTTGATAATCATCTTCGGCATCTTCAGTGTGTCGCGGTACGCCCACGGGTCAACCATCTGCCAGAGTTTCTCGGCCGCCTTGCCTTCGGGAATCGGGATCAGGCCGCGGTTCGTGTAGTCCTTGACCATGTCGCTCGGCTTGCCGAAGGACTTGAACTGGTGCGGGATCTGCTTGCCGAAGTTGAGCGTGTCGATCACCAGCGGCGAGATGGCCTTCACCCGCGGGTCGGCGGCGCCCGTCAGCCACGAGGTCCAGCCGCGCTTGGAGGCCCCGGAGACGACGAACGACTTCAACTCGGTCTTCCACTCTTCCTTGGAGAATGCCTGCATCGCGTCCATCGCCCGGACGAGGCTCTTCACCATCGGGAAGAGAAGCGGCCAGTCTTCGTCTTCGGTCTTCAGGTAGCGCACGAACGTCTCGGCGATCAGGGCGTCTTCCTTCTTGCCGTCGAACAGCGGTTGGTTCGGAATGCCGTACAGGAAGGCGACGGGGACGTTGGCGCGCTTGGCGATCTCAAACCCGATGAAGCCCCGCAGCGGGTCGGGCTTGCCGCCGTCGTTGAACAGAAACAGGCCGTCGCCGGGCTTGACCCCCTCGGGGAGATAGACCATCAAAATGTGTTCCCAGCGGATGCCCTCCCACGTTTGGGAGACGAGTTCGATCTGATATGATGTGCCGGAAGACGCCTCAACTTTTTGCTTCACGGTCCACTTGAACGAGTCGTCCGGCTTCTTGACGTACTCCAACAAACCCGCGTCGGCGGGCAGCGGGAACAGGGCCAGGCAGGCGATGGCGGGCAGGAGTCGGGTCATGGGGTGTCTTCGTGGGTTTCGGGACGGCGTTTAGAAGTCATATTTTACACGGGCGGTACGGCCATGCGTCGGCTCTTTTCTTTCACGGTGCTGCTCGGCGCCGCGGCGGCCCTCCCGGCCGACGACGCCCCGCGCGACTTCAACAAACTGGTGGGGACGTGGAAGGGGGCCGGCGCCCCGGAAGGGTCACAAGAAGTCCGGCAGAAGGGGCACTGGTCCGAGTCGCTGGCGGTCGTCTGGAAGTTCTTGCGGGACGACTCTTGGCTCGACTTCACGTTCACCGACGGCAAGCTGTTCGCCAAGGCCCGACTGCACCAGTCGAAGAAGGACGCCAAACAATGGACTTGGACCGCCACCCGGCCGGACAAGACGGAAGTGGTGTACGCGGGAACGTGGGACGGCAAGCAGTTTCAACTGGCGCGGGACGTGGCCGAGACGGCGGCGGTCGAACGGCTGACGATCTCTCCGCTGCACGACAACCGCTTCCTCTACCGGCTTGATTCGCGCAAGGCCGACTCGACCCTGTGGACGAAGACCTACCAAGTCGGCCTGACGAAGGAGGGCGTCGCCTTCGCCGAGTCCGGCGACGGCGACCGCGAGTGCATCGTCAGTGGCGGCCGCGGGACGATGGCCGTCTCCTACGAGGGGAAGACCTACTACGTCTGCTGCACCGGCTGCCGGGACGAGTTCAAGGAAGACCCGAAGAAGTACGTGCTGGCGTGGGAGGCGAAGCGGAAGAAGAAATGACCAATGACCAATGACCAAATGAACCGAGGGCGGTCAGGCACAGGGATGGCAAGAGCGCACCACCAGGGCCATTGGTCATTGGTCATTCCGCCGCGGTCAGGTGTGGATCGAGTCGTACATCACAAACGCGAACGGGCCGAACACGATCACTGGGAGCCACGCGGCCAGCGCGGGGGAGACGTAGTCGCCGTTGCCCAAGAACTTGCTGACGAAGATCGCGAAGAAGAACAGGGCGCACACGGCCAGGCACAGGCCGGAGCTGATGAGGACGTGCCGGGTCTGGTCCCGCAGGATGATCGACAGGCCCATCACCACCAGCAGCATGCCGACGACGGGGCGAGTCATCCGCATGTGGAAGCTGACGGCGAGTTGGTTCATCCGCCCCACGTCCGTCCGCTGCATCAGCCGGAACATCTCGTCGGTGGAGGCGAAGCCGACCGTCTGCTTGCCGCGCGTCACGCCGGTGAAGGTCGCCTCCCGGACCCACAGGAAATACTTGCCGGGGTCGATCATCTTGATGATGGCCGGGTCGTAGCTGCCCTCGGGGAGCACCTCCGGAGTGGCGTCGGTCATCATCCACCCGCCGGACATCGCTTCCCCCTCCGCCGGGGGGACGTATTGGGCGGTCTTGGCGCTGACGTGCGTCATGCGGGAGGAGCCGGACTCCGGCAACGTGACGTAAAACCGCTCGACCCGCAGGTCCTTCCGGGTGGCCTTCATCCCTTCTACGTGGACCCGGTTCGGGTCGTACACGGCCTGTACGGTCAGTTCCCGCGCGCCGTCCGCGTCGTCGCGGTCGGCGATCAGGGCCGACGAGATGCGCGGGATCACCAGTTCCTGGTTCACGAGGCCGAACCCCAGCATCACGATGGCCCCCGTGAAGATCGGCCGCAGCACGCGCTGCGTGGAGACGCCGGCCGACAGCACGGGGATCAACTCATTGCTGCGCTGGACGAGGGCGATGGTGAACATGGCCGCGAGGAGGGAGACGGCCTCGCACAGGCGGTCGTAGAACTGGATCGCGCGGTAGCCGTAGTACGTCCCGATGTGCTCCAGGACCGCGAGAATCCGCCGGCCCGGTTGGAAGAAGTCGTCGATGTTGGTGAACAGGTCCACGACGATGTACAGGCTCGTCATGCTGACGAGGCAGATGAAGTACGACCGCAGGAACGCGGCGAAGAGCATGCGGTCGAGAATCGTCATGAGCCGGGTTCCTGGGCGGCCGGGCCGCCCTTGCCGCGCCGCGGCTTGTACAGCATCAGGTATTCGTAAATGTAGACGTTGTCCGTGGTGCACTTGCGGTCGCCGAAGCCGTTCGACCGCAGTTCCCGCACCGCCTCGTCGAGCGGGACGGCGTCGTACTCCATGCGGTAAATCGCGGTCAGCAGGCCGGTGCGGTGCAGGCCGGCGAGGCAGTGAAGCAGGATCGGGTGGTTGGCCGGGTCGTCGCAGATTTTCAGGAAGTCGTCAATCACCCGCGGCCGGTGGTCCGGCGTCGCCTCGTACCGCGTCAGCAGGCCGACGGAGTCGTCGGACGTGAGGAAGATGTACTTGACGCCCTCTTCCTCGCAGATTCGGCTTTCGGTGATGTGAGCCTTGTCCCAATATCCGGTCGAGAGTTTGGGGTCTTGGTTCTCGTCTTGGAGGTTGATGACGGTCTTGATGTGGTGGTCCCGCAGTTGCTTGCGAAGCCCCGACTCGCTCATCTGCCCGCAGCGGTAGAAGTGCCCGTCGGACACTTCGCGGAACCGCTTCTCGTTGAAGTAGATCATCCGGTAGCGCAGCACCGGGACGCCGACAATGGCCACGGCCAAAGCGATGCCGCACGCCCATTTCAAAAAACTCGTCATAACACTCCGCGGGCAGTTATTCCTTGGCCGGGTCCACGTCGATCTGGGCGGCTTGCAGAATTTCGTTCGTCTCGTCGTTCTGCACGAAAGCAACAATCTTCAAATTTTTCAAGGCCAACGGCCGTTCGGGGAAGGAGATGTCGTTGCCCGCCTTCTCCATTTCAGCCGTGAACTCGTCCAGATACTTGTTCTGAGCCGCCCGCAAGTCGTTGAGATTCACGGTGACGGTCTTTTCGACGGACTTGGCCGTTAGCGGGAAGCCTTTGACCCCGCCCGGCATCGCCCGCACGACGGCGTGGTGGTAGCGGATGCCGTTGCCGCCGGCGTACCGCACACGCTCCTCGGTCACGGCGAACCGCAGCGTCATTTTCTCGCCGGGCTTTTCCAAGTCGGCGACCGTCCCCTTCACGGTCAGGACAGGGCCGGCGGCCGTGGCCGTGAGCGTCAACTTGGCCGCCGCCGGCTTTTCCAACAGGTCTTCGATGCTCTCGCGGTACGTCTGGTACTTCAACTTGGCCATCTTCGCCTGCGGGCCGCCGCCGGACGGGTCTTGCTTGCCGTTGACGTACAGTTGCGGCGTGGACTTCTTGTCGTCCCGCTTCACGTAGCCCGTGAGGCGATCGACGGTGTCTTTGTTGGTCATCGGGTCCGGGCCGGGGATGTGTTCGTGGTACTGGAGCAGCACCACGTCGGTCGGCTTGTACGTGCGGGACAGCGCGTCGAACGCCAAGTCCACGGCCACACACTGCGGGCACTCGGCCCCGGTGAACGCTTCCACCAGCACGACGCGGTCGCTCTTCGCCTTGCGGCCCTTGAACTCCTCCGGCTTGAAGGGCGGGCTGGTCTTCGCGTACTCCGCGTAGTCGCGCGGCTCCAGCTTGGCGACCCGGTCGTCCACGGCCTTGGCGTCTTCTTCCTTCTTGGCCTTCCGCAGCACGCGGGCCAGCGTGTCGAGCGTTTTCAATTGGGTGGTGATGTCGTCCGTGCGGGCGAGCATCCGCTCCCCCTGCCGGGCCTGTTCCACGGCGATGCTGTTGAACGCCTCTTGCCCGGCCAGCACATCGGCCATGCGGAAGGCGACCGTGCGCTGCCAGCGGGGGCCGTAGGCCTCGGCCAACTTGTTCCCCTTGTCCGCGTAGGCCCGCACGTCCTCAATCTTCATTTTCTTGGCCGTCGCTTGGGTCAACACCGGGAAGAGGGCGCTGAAAAACTCGGCCGGGTTGTCGGTCGCGTCCGCCGCTTCTTTGAGAACCGCGAAGCGGTCCTTGGTCAAACTCTTGAGCGTGGACGGCGACAACTCGGCCAAGACGATTTGGCCGCCGAGATCGACGGTCCCCTTGATCTTCTTGGCGCCCGGCTGCACCTTGCCGTCGAACGACCAGTTGTTCGGCCCGAACTTGAGGGAGAATTTGAGGTAATCGTCCTTCGCCGTCACGTCCACCGTCGGGTCGGCCCCGAGCGGCGGGACGCAGTCCAAGAAGTCCCCGGCCCACTTGCCGTCCTGTTCCGTGAACATCACCAAGATGTTCAGCGTGACCTCGCCGTTGCGGGTCTCCACGGGCAGGGCCAGTTTCCACGTGCCGGCCGGCGTGTCGGCGGCGTGCGCGGAAAAGGCCAGCGCCGCGGCGAGGAGGGTCAGGGGTGCGAAACGAGTCATGCGGCCCGGTCCTTTGGGAGTTCTCGGCTCCCGCGTGCGGCGGGAGTTGGCGACGGTCAGTTTATGTGAGTCGCGCCGCATGGCGATGCGTTTTTTGGCCGCCTCCTCGCCGCACGACGACATGCCGTTTGGTCGTGAAGGTCTCGGCGCTGATTCCGGTCGGGTGAACGTGCAGCGAGATCGCCCCGTTCGACCATGTGGCCCAGTACGGGATGCCGAGGCGGGCGTACACCGCCTCAGCCTTGCCGGGGTCGCCCCGGCCTTGACTGGCAATGACCAATTGCGGCGAACACCACTTGGCCAGCGCGTCCACGCTCTCGGCCCCGCTGCCGTGGTGCGGCGTCATCAACACGTCGATTGGCGTGGGTGGGTGACTCACGAGCGTCTGGACGCCTTCCCCTTCCAAATCCCCGGTGATGAGGACTCGGCGCCCGGCGTATTCGACCAACACGGTCATGCTGCGGATGTTCTCAATCCCCGGCGGGCCGTTGGCGGGCGGGTGCAGGACGGTGAGCCGGACGGCCCCCGCGTCCAGCACGTCCCCGGCCGTGACAATGCGGACGGGGATGCCGCGCCGCTCCACGTCCGTGAGCGTCAGGGCGACGCCGGGCGTTCGCTTTTCGGCGAACGTGGGCGTCAGCGTGACCCGGCCGATGGGGAACCGGGCGGCCAAGGCGGTTAAGCCGTTGAAATGGTCCAAGTCCGCGTGGGAGATCATCACCTCGTCAATGTGCCGGACGCCGCGAGACCAGAGAAACGGGGCGATCACGCGGCGAGTCACTTCCGGCCCCGCGGTCGAGCCGGCGTCGCAGAGAATGACCCGCCCGTCGGGCGTCTCGATCACGGTGCAGTTGCCGTGATCGACCGCGAGGAATGTCACTCGAAGTTCGTCAGGGGGTACGCGCAGCCCGCCGAGAACGACGCCGAGCAACAGCCAGCCGAGCAACACCCGCAACGGGGCGGAAATGGTCTTCCCGTCCGCGGGAAAATTCGTGCGCCATAACAGCCACGCGCCGGCGACATGAAACCCGGCCACCCACCACAACGGCACGTCCGCGACGTACCAGCACGCCCATGAGTGGCCGGCTATCTCGCGGATCAGCCAATCGCATCCGCCGAGGGATTG
>JAYUGD010000722.1:0-1419 GCA_043767785.1 Zavarzinella sp.
GCCTGCGCGGTGTTCAGCGTCGGCGAATCAATCATCTTGGTTTGCACCGGCCCCTCGTTGACGCGGTACTCCAGCGCCAGCCGGGTGACGGCGATGTCGTCGGTCGCCGTGCAGTCGATCTTGAGCGCCTCGGTCGGCCGGACGTCGCGCGGCTTGTCTTGCAGGCCGGCCACGCGCGGGAACTTCGGGGCCTCGTCGGGGATCACCTTCAACGGCTGGGCGGGGAGTTCGCTTTTGATGCCGCGGTCCCCCTCGGCGATGAGTTGGAACACGCCGGACTGCCGGGCCGCCCAGATGACGCTCGCGCGGCCTTGGGCGTCGCAGATGACGGCTTGCTTTGTCTTCGCGGCCTTGTCCGCCCCTTCGGGGGTGAACTCCAGACTCACGGCCTTGGGGATGGGGGAGAATTGCAGGTCGAACGTGACGGTCGCGTGGTGCAGCACGTTGAGTTCGCCCAAGCCTTCGATGACGGTCGGCGGGGCGTCGTTGGCCGGCTTGGCGTAGTCCGGCGGCGTGACCGTGATGCGGGCTTTGGAAAGCGTGACGGGGTCCGCCACGGTGACGTGGTGCGTCTCGCTGACGGCCGACCCGGCTTCGATGCGGTAGTCGAAATCCCCGTCCACGGCGGGGCGTTTCAGGCGGTAGACGTTCGACTCGTCGGCGGCCATCGCCAAGCGGTCTTCCTTGCCGTTCGCCGTAATGACCACGGAGGCGGTCGTTGGCAGCGAGACGCCTTCCTTGGTCGGGGTGACGAACCCCGACAACGTGACGGCGTCGCCGCGCTTGACGGCCGGGTCGCCCGAGGTCACGGAGATTTGGTAATCGACCACGACGGCCGGGACGTACCACGGGGCGAAGAACCGCCGGGCGTATTCGCGGGCCGAGGGGACAAAGGCGAGGGGCAGGGCGACGATGGCGCCCGCCAGCACGGCGGTCCACAGCCCGCGGACGGCGGCCGTCTTGGGGAAGACGCGGTCGAAGTCCAGTCGCTCGGCCCGCGTCTGGGCGTCTTTCAACACTTCTCGAATCAACTCGGGGGAGCCGTTGCTCTCGTCCGCGTGGCGGCTGAGTTCCACGGCCGTCGTCAGCCGTTCGCCCATGCGCGGGTACTCGGCCTCGATGGCGGAGGCGACGGCCTCGGCGTCGATGGAAGAAGTCTTCGCCCGCCAGACGTTGGCGGCCTCGCGCACGACGAGCAGACACCAGCCGGCGAGCAACCCGAACCGAACGGCGCTCGGCAGGCTGGCGTAGGCGTCGATCAAGATGCACACGAACGCGGCGACCGGCACGAGGAACATTGCTCGGGCCACGGCACGGTACAAAGCGATGGCCCGTACGCGCCGGACCAAGTCATCAAGGCGTCCGGAGAGCTTCTTCGGCAATTTAACGGAGGACATGCGGCGCCCCGGAGATGTAGTC
>JAYUGD010000723.1:0-4288 GCA_043767785.1 Zavarzinella sp.
GCCGCCAAGACGCCAAGGACGCCAAGAAGACAAATTCAAGTTTGGTCTTCTTGGCGTCCTTGGCGTCTTGGCGGCTAAACTGCCTTTTAATGCGGCAGATGCACTCATCCTTGAATGATCGCATCCGCCGAAATCTCCACCAAGATTTCCGGCGCGATCAGCTTCCGCACTTCCACCATGGCGGTCGCCGGGCGGATGTCGCCGAAGACTTCGCCGTGGGCCTTGCCGACCTTTTCCCACTCGGCAATGTTCGTGAGGTAAATCGTCGTCCGCACCACGTCCGACAACTTGGCCCCGGCCTTCTCCAGCGCACTCTGAATGTTCTTGAGGATTTGCACCGTTTGAGCGTACGCATCCCCCTCGCCGACGAACGTGCCGTCCGGCCCGCTGGCCGTCGTGCCGGAGACGGCCACGAACTGGCCGACGCGCACCGCCCGCGAATAGCCGATGATCGGTTCCCACTTGCTGCCCGTCGAAACGTTCTGCCGGTCCATGCTTACCCTTCAATTGCGGAAAGAAAGACATTGTGAAAAGTCAGGGGCCGATGTCAACGGCGGGCCCTTTGTCTCACGGCATGGCCTGGCCCAGTCGCTCGTAGGGGACGGTGAAGAAGTAGTCGAGCGTCCGCTTGGAGGCGTCCCCGGTGCGGAGGCCGAGCTTCAGGTAGAACTGCCGCTGGTCCGAGGTGCCGTGGGTGAAGAGGTCCGGGCGGACGGCCCGGCCGGCGCCGCGCTGGAGTTTATCGTCCCCAATGCCTTGGGCCGCCTTCAACCCTTCTTCAATGTCGCCCGGCTCCAGAATCTTCCGCTGCTTGTTGATGTGGTGACCCCAGACGCCGGCCAAGTAGTCGGCTTGGAGTTCCAAGCGCACGGAGAGTTGATTCTGCGCTTCCTTGCCGCGGCCGGACACGGGGTCCACGCGCGCGCTGTACCCGAGCAGTTTTTGGACGTGGTGGCCGACTTCGTGGGCGATCACATAGGCGCGGGCGAAATCCGCGCTGGTGCCCGTCAGTTTCTTCAACTCGTTGAAGAAGACGAGGTCGATGTACACCTCTTGGTCCGTGGGGCAGTAGAACGGCCCCATCGCGGCTTGGCCCGTGCCGCAGCCGGTGGCGGTCTGGTCGGAGAACATCACCAGCTTCGGGTTCTTGTAGCGCAGGCCCTGCTGTTGGAATTGCTCGCCCCACACGTCCTCGGTCATCTTCAGGACGACCTTGACGAACGTCGCCTCCTGGTCGCTCTGCTCTTTGGTGAGCGCCGACCGGCCGCCCCCCTGATTCTGCGCCTTGTTGATGATCTCGGCGGGGTCGCCGCCCTGGAGCAAGAAGATGATGACCCCGATGATGGAGAGGCCGCCGAGGCCGCCGCCGATGGCCATGGGGCCGCCCATGCCGCGCCGGTCTTCCACGTTGGAACTTTCTTCGCCGCCAGCCCATTGCATCTGAAGTCTCCCCGGTCATTAAGGAAGGGGTGTTTACCACCAGTTTAGACACGCGGGCCGCGCCGGCGAGAACGCGGGCGGGCAATTTCGGGGGCATTCTCGCCCCCGCCCGGCGACCGGCTAAAATGCCTTCACTTCTCCCGGAGTCCGTCCATGTCCGACCACACCTTGAGCGACGCCGCGACTGCCGAGTACCACGAACAGGGCTTCCACATCGCCCGCGGGTTGTTCGACCGCGCGGAGATCGGCCTCCTGCACCGGGCCGCCAAGGAAGACCACGAACTGGACAAGCGGTCGTTCGGCCGGGCCGACGGCGAGGGGGGCACGGTGCGCCTGTCCCTGTGGAACCACCCCGGCGACGGCATTTACGGCATGTTCGCCCGGTGCGAGCGCGTCGTGCGCAGCGCGGAGAAACTCCTCGGCGGCGAGGTGTACCACTACCACTCCAAGATGATCATGAAGGACGCCAAGGTGGGCGGGGCGTGGACGTGGCACCAAGACTACGGGTACTGGTACCAGAACGGCGTGATCCGGCCGCTGCTGACCAGCGTGATGGTCGCCGTGGACCGGGCCACCGTGGAGAACGGCTGCCTGCAAGTGATCGCCGGGTCGCACCACTGTGGGCGGATCGACCACCTCCTCACCGGGCAACAAGCCGGGGCCGACCGCGAGCGCGTGGACGAGATTCTAAAGCGGATGAAACTGGTGTACGTCGAGATGGAGCCGGGCGACGGCGTCTTCTTCCACCCGAACCTACTGCACCGCTCCGACCAGAACCGCTCCGACCACGCCCGCTGGGCGATGATCTGCTGCTACAACGCCGCCCGCAACGACCCGTACAAGGACGCCCACCACCCCCGCTACACGCCGCTGACCGTCGTGCCGGACGCGGCCATTAAAGAAGTGGGAATCAAGCGGTTCGCGGACGACGCCTCCAACGTGGCATGGCTGGAAGACAAGCGGGACCGCAGTGCGACGATGTTGGCGACGGAGCCGCAGATTGAAGAGAAGAACTTCACCACAGAGGGCACAGAGAACACAGAGGAAAACCAGAGCAGAGGAAAGGCATCATGAAAAATGTCTTCTCCTGTCTTTCCTCTGTGTTCTCTGTGTCCTCTGTGGTGAAGTTCTTCTCTTCGGCGCTCCGGATTTGGCACACCGCTTGCAACTAATCTCCTGCCCCCAAAACGGAGTTGAGTGATGTTCCCGACCCATCAACCGTTCAATGACCGTAATGACCAGTTGGTAATGACGTTCGGCCTCGGGGCGATTGCCACCGTGTTCGCGTCGTTCTTCTCCTACACGTTGGTTTATTGGGGACTGGTGTAACCCTGAGAACCGGACTTCCCAACCGGCTCCCCGCAAATACTCACGCCAATCCTTCGGCCGTCAATCTCATGACGGCCTTTTCGATGGCCACGACCGTCGTCTCAATTTCCGCGTCCCCGTGGGCGGCCGTGAGCCAACCGCCGAGGCCGGGGATGTCCACGCCTTCGAGCAACATCGCCTGCCGGAAGTGATGCCGCAACTTGGGATTCGCAGGCTGGCCATCCAGTTTATTCAAGTCCCCGCCGTAGGGGATGAGGCCGTCGTTATCCTCGGCCGCATCGCCGGGCCGCGGGCCGACGTAATTGGGAACAAGCCGGAACATCGAAAAGTCGATGTACGCCAGCCACGGCCAGTTCTTGGCGGCGAAGAGGCGGTTGAGCCGGTTGCGGAGTTGCCGGCCGGCCTCGTTGGCTTTCTTCCCCGGTTCCCCGGTGGCGACGAGTTTGAGGGCGGCGACGCCGGCGGCGGCCGAGAGCGGGTTGCCGTTGTAGGTGCCGGGGTGGCGCATCTTCGGCTTGCCCGGCCGGAAGTCGATGGCGGCCAACACATCGGCCCGCCCGGCGACGGCCCCGCCCGGCAACCCTCCGGCTAAAATCTTGGCCAGTGTCGTCAGGTCCGGCATAATACCGTAGCGCTCCTGCGCCCCGCCGGGGGCGACGCGAAACCCAGTGATCACTTCGTCGAAAATCAACAACTGGCCGTATTTGGAAGTCAGTTCCCGCACGGCCGTCAAGAACGGCCCGCGGATCGGCACGGCCCCCCAGTGGCCGCCGGTCGGCTCCAGAATCACGGCCCCGATGGCCGCGTCAGCTTGGAGGGTCTTTTCCAACGAGTCGAGGTCATTCGGCCGAATCACGACGGTGTTGTCGGCCACCGCACTCGGCACGCCGGGCACCGCGAAGTTGTCGTACGGCGGGTCGGCCCCGACAGTCGCCGCGTCGTGCCAGCCGTGGAAATGGCCGGCGAACTTGAGGAACTTCGGCCGGCCCGTGTGAATGCGGGCGAGCCGCAGGGCCATCAGCGTGGCCTCGGTCCCCGACCCGGTGAAGCGCACGCGCTCCGCGGAGGGGACGAGTTTCTGCACCCACCGGCCCCACTCCACTTCCAAGTCGTGACAGCCGCCCGCGTGGGTGCCGCGTTCCATTTGGGCCTGCACCGCCGCCACCACATCAGGGTGCGAGTGGCCGAGCAGCATGGCCCCGTGGCCGGACCAGTAATCAATCAACTCGTGCCCGTCCACGTCCCACTTGCGGCAGCCGGCCTGCCGGCCCACGAAAATGGGGAACGGCTCCATGTGCCGTAGGTCGTGCGTCACCCCAGCCGGGAAGACGCCACGGGCCTGTTCGTAGCGGGCCGCGGACCCGGCGAATTCTTTGGCGTACTCGGCGGTGAGCATTGGGTCAGCCTTTTCAAAAACAAAGAGTTTCTCGCAAAGCTCGCAAAGAGGCAAAGCTCGCAAAGAAGACACAAACAATTCAGATCAAGAGTCAACTCAAATGTCTTTATTGTCTTCTTTGCG
>JAYUGD010000724.1:0-11598 GCA_043767785.1 Zavarzinella sp.
AGTTGACGTCCGTCGCTCGCGGGGCGTTCATGACCATCACCGTACCCGAACGCGAGCGATGGCGCAATGCTCAAATCCGAACCAACTGCGTAACTCCTACAAAGAGTAAAGAATAAAGAGTTTCTCGCAAAGTTCGCAAAGAGGCAAAGCTCGCAAAGAGTACAAAATGGATGAGAACGAAATCTCGAAAGCCATTGTGGATTCGGCTTTTCGACTTCATACCAAACTTGGCCCGGGTTTGTTTGAACACGTTTACGAGCAGATTTTAGAATTTGAATTGGTCAAGCGGGGATTGGCCGTCAAGCATCAGGAGCCGATCCCTCTTGTGTACGACGAGATTAAATTGGACGCTGCGTTCAAGGCTGACTTGTTGGTGAATGACAAAGTCATCGTCGAGTTGAAATCCGTGACGAAGTTGGCGGACATCCACAAGAAGCAGTTATTGACGTATTTGAAAATTTCGAATCTTCGGCTGGGCCTTCTCATCAATTTCAATGAGACGCTGATCAAAGACGGGATTGTGAGAATCGCCAACGGAATGCCACGATGACCACGTGACATGATGAATTTTTTTTTCTTCCTTTGCGAGCTTTGCCTCTTTGCGAGCTTAGCGAGAAACGTTTTTGGATGAATTCTTATGCCGACTGAAATGGCCAAAGCTTACGACCCGCAGGAAGCCCAGACGAAGTGGCTCGCGTACTGGGATGAATTGGCCATCGGCCATGCCGAGGTCGAGCCGACGAAGACACCGTTTTCCATCGTGATCCCGCCGCCGAACGTGACGGGGGCGTTGCACATGGGGCACGCCCTGAACAACACGGTGCAGGACATTTTGATCCGCTGGCGGCGGATGCAGGGGTACAACGCCGAGTGGATGCCGGGGACGGACCACGCGGGGATTGCCACGCAGGCCGTGGTGGAAAAGCGGGTGTGGGCCGAGGAGAAGAAGACCCGGCACGACTTGGGCCGCGACGAACTCGTGAGCCGCATTTGGAAGTGGAAGGACCAGTACGAGAAGCGTATTCTCGGGCAGCTCCGCGAACTCGGGGCGTCGGCCGACTGGCAGCGGACGCGCTTCACGCTCGACCCGATGTGTGCGAAGGCGGTGCGGGAGACGTTCTTTCGCATGTTCCGCGACGGGTACATCTACCGCGGCAAGCGACTGGTGAATTGGGACACGCAACTGCAAACGTCGGTGGCCGACGACGAGACGTACACCGAGGACACCAAGGGGGGATTTTGGACGTTCAAGTATCCCGTGAAGGGGATGCCGGACACGTTCATCCGCTTCTCGACGACGCGTCCCGAAACGATGCTCGGCGACACGGCGGTGTGCGTACACCCAAGTGACGAACGCTACAAGGCGCTGATCGGTCAACAGGTGACGATCCCGCTCGTGGGCCGAGACATCCCGATCATCGCGGATGCCCTGCTCGCCGACCCGACGCTCGGCACCGGGTGCGTGAAGGTGACGCCGGCCCACGACCCGAACGACTACGCCTGTTGGACCCGCCATCGTGAAATTGGCGACCCGATCAACATTTTGAACCCTGACGGGACGATTAACGAGAACGGCGGCAAGTTCGCCGGCATGGAGCGGTCCAAAGCGCGCGAGGCCGTGGTGGCCGCGATGGAGGAACTCGGCTTCTTCGAGGGCAAGGAAGACCGCGTCATCCCATTGAAGTACAGCGACCGCAGCAAGACCCCCATCGAACCGCTGCTGTCCGACCAGTGGTTCGTGAGCATGGGAGAAAATAAGGATGGTAAACCAAGCCTCGCCCAAATGGCGATGGACGCCGTAACCGACGGCCGCGTGGCGTTTACCCCGGAACGGTACAAGGACACGTACCTCGCATGGCTCGGCGAAAAACGCGATTGGTGCGTGAGCCGACAGTTGTGGTGGGGGCACCGCATTCCTGTATGGCATTTGAAAAAGAATTGGCAGCTTGATTGGACGCACAGCCGAAAGATTCTGCACACACAATTTGTTGAGCAACTGAAAGACTGGGAAAAGCAGGAGCGCATTTTTTCGAAAAACACGGCAGATGAGTTTCCTGAATCTTCACAGATCATTTGTGTTCGAGATCCGGAGAATGATTCGGTAATCGTTGATTTTCTGGAGAAATGTGGATTTCATGACCGCGATCCCGACGTACTCGACACGTGGTTCTCCTCCGCCCTCTGGCCGCACTCGACGTTCGGCTGGCCGGAACAGACGCCCGAGTTGAAGCACTTCTACCCGACCAGCGTGCTTTGCACGACGCGGGACATCATCACCCTGTGGGTGGCCCGCATGGTGCTGACCGGGCTGTACAACATGGGCGACATCCCCTTCCGCAAGGTGTACGTCCACCCGAAAGTGCTCGACGGTTTTGGCGAAGGCATGAGTAAAATGAAAGGCAACGGCGTAGACCCCGTTGACATCATTCGCCTCTACGGCGCCGACGCGACACGGTTCGGGGTTGCATCGCTTGCCACGGAGACGCAAGACAGCCGGATGCCTGTCGTGAACATTTGTCCGCATTGCGGCGCGAGCGTGCCCGTGAAGCAGGAGCACATGTACATGCGGACCAAGAAACTCGCCTGCCCGAGTTGCAAGAAGCCGTTCCGGCCGGGCGGCCCGTGGCCGGCAGACGACCCGGAGATGCCGACCGCCAAGCAGGGGTCCGACCGCTTCGAGATCGGCCGCAACTTCGCCAACAAGTTGTGGAACGCGACACGCTTCATCCTGATGAACCTAGAGGGGTACACTCCGGCCACGCTCATCCCGGCGAACCTGCCGCTCGAAGACCGCTGGATTCTGTCGCGGCTAGCGACGACGGCGAAGGCGATCACGGACAGCTTGGAGGAGTTCAAGTTCAGCGAAGTGACGCGCCTGCTGTACGACTTCTCATGGTCCGAGTTCTGCGACTGGTACATCGAGATGGCCAAGGGCCGCATGAAGGACGAGACGGGCAAGGGCGGCGTGCAGCAAGTCCTCGTCGGCGTGCTGGACGCCATCGTGCGGCTGGCCCAGCCGATCATGCCGTTCCTCGCGGAATCGCTCTGGCAGTCGCTGAACGAGGCGGCCCCCGTGCGCGGCTTCCCAGCCCCGATTACCGCCGGCAACACCGTGACGCGGGCCGCGTGGCCGACGTTCCCCGCCGAGTGGCAGGACGCCGGCATGGAAACCCGCATCGCCCGCATGCAAGATTTGGTGCGCATCGTCCGCGACGTGCGCAATCGCTACAGCGTGGACGGCAAGACGCCCCTGCACGTGGCCGTGAAGTGTTCCGAAGCCGCGGCGAAAGACTTCGCCGCCCTCCAGCCCTTTATCGTGCGCTTGGCCGGCGTCGGGGACTTCACCGCCGGGCCGACGACAACGAAGCCGAAACAAGCCGCCTCCCAAGTGACGGCCGACTTCGAGTGCTACGTCTCGCTGGAAGGGTTGATCGACCCCGCCGCCGAAGTGAAGCGGTTGGAGAAGCAACTGGCCGACAAGACCAAGTCGCTGGAAGGGACGGATAAGAAACTCGCCAACGCGGACTTTGTCGCCCGCGCCCCGGCCGAGGTGCTGACGCAACAGCGGGAGTTGCTGAGTGACTTGACCAAGCAAATCGCCTCACTGAAGGAGACGATCACGGAGTTGAAGAGTTAAATCAGAAGAGTTCCGCGCAAAGCTCGCAAAGAGGCAAAGCTCGCAAAGAGATCATGAAAAAAATGGTTGTCAAACCCCATTGAGGTCACAAACCTTTCTTCCACCTGTCTTCTTTGCGAGCTTTTCCTCTTTGCGATCTTTGCGCGGAACTCTTCTCTTTACTTCACTGCCATCAACGGCCACACCACCGCTTCCGCTTCCGGCACTTGTCTCACCTTCGGGCCGCAGCCGAGGATGACGCCCTTGCCGTCGGCCGTCAGAATCGCCGAGTAGATCGGCCCCGTGTTCGTCTCCGTGCCGCTGACGAGTTTGCCGTCGGCCATGTTCCACACGGCCACATAGCCGCGGTTCTTTGGGGCCGGCCCGGCGCTGATTAAAAACTTCTCGTCGGGAGTGAGCCGCAGGGCGTAGACGCCGCCGGGGTGGCTCTGGCCCGGCTCGCCCTTCACGGTCGGGTTGACGAACTCGCCGGTCACGGCCCCATCCGCGACGTTCCACTTCTTAATGCGGCGGTCGCTTGACCCGCTGAGGACGGTCTTGCCGTCCTTCGTGAAGATGGCCGTGAAGACTTGGTCTTGGTGCCCCTTCTCGTTGCCCTTGTCGGCGTAGCTCTTGAACTCCTTCACCATCGTGCCGGCGACCGCGTCCCAGAGTTTCATCGACTTGTCGAAACTCGTCGTCAGAATCTGCTTGCCGTCCGGCGACCACGTCACTGAGTAAATGGCCGCCCCCGGGGCGGGCATCGAATGGGCCTGCATCACCTTGAACGCCGCGTACTTCTCCGTCTCGAACACGCGCAGGACGCCGTCGTGACACCCGCTCGCCAAATACTTGCCGTCCGGGGAAAACGCCACGGCGTCCACCAAGTTCGGGTGCTGCAGCACGTTCTTCACCGGGCCGGTCCCGGCGATTTTGAACTGCTTGACGGTCTTGTCCGCGAGGCCGACGAACAAGTCCCCCTTCTCGTTGAACGTCATGCCCGAGCCGACATCGGGGAGCGTCCACTGCTGCACCACGGCCCCGAAGTCGTCCGGCAACGGTTGGCCCGGCTGTTGCGTGACGTTCCAAGCCGTCAGCAGCTTGTCTTCCGTGAGACTCACCACCATGGTCCCCGCCGGGTGGAACGCCAACGCCCGGATCACGCCAGCGGCCGGGATCGTCGCCAACGGCTTGGCTTCAGCGAACTGGAACAGGCGAATGGTCTTGTCGGCCCCGCCTACGGCCAAGACTTGCCCGTTCTTGCTGACGGCCACCGCGTACACCGGCCCCTCGGCCCCTTCGAACTTCTTCTCCTCGTTTCCGTTGCCGGTGTTAATCGCCCGGACCAGCGGCTCGTCCCCGCCGACAATCACATGCGACCCGCCTGGGGCGAGCGCCAATGCCCGCAACGGCTTCGGGGAAGCCTGAATCACCTTCGGTTGCTGGATCGGCAACAATGCCCCCGACTTGTCGGAGCTGACGACGTACACGCCCTGTTGCGTCGGCGAGATGGCCACGCCCGTCACCGGCCCGGAGTGTTCCACAGCTTGGATAAATTCCCCCTTGGCCGTATCCCACACGCGGGCGGTCTTGTCCGCGTGGCCCGTCACCAGTTTCGTCTTGTCCGCGCTGAAACTCAGGCTGGTGGCGTCCGCGTCGATGCCCAGAGCTTCCTTGCCGTCCGCGACGTTGATGAGCTTCACCGTCTTGTCGAGTGCGACGGCCAGTGTGGCGAAGTCCCGGCTCACGGCAAAGGCCTTCGCAACCGTCGGCAGCGTGGCCACCGTGCGGGCCTCTTTGCCGGCGGGCAGGTCAAACAGTTTCACCGTCTTGTCCGCGGTCAAAGCCAGAATCTGATTCGCCGTCGTGTGGTACACGACGCCGAGGACGGCCCCGCCGGGAATTGTGAAACTGGCCGTCGGCTTGACGGCCCCGCCGTCCTTCGGCTCCTTCGCGTCCTTCGCGGGGGGCTTCGGCTTCACGATCGGGTACGCCCAAAGTTTGGCAGTCCCTTCCTCGTCCACCGTGAGGAACGAAGCGCCCGTCGGGTGTGCGGCGATGGCAACCACTTTTTTCGAGTGGGCCGGCAACGTCTCAACGACTTTTCCGTCCGTGCGGTTCCACAAGATCACGGAGCCGTCTGGTTGGCCGATGGCGACGACACTCCCGTTCGGCCAAACGGCCACGCTCGTGACGGCGGCCGGTGCGGTGAATTCCTTGCCGACGGCCCCCGAACTCGTGCTGACCGATTTAACCACCTTGTCCGCCCCGACGGTGATGAGGAAACTGCCGTCGGCCCCCAACTGGATTTGCGTGATGGCGTCGGCGTGCGGCGGCAACGGTTTGGCCGTGCCGGTCGGCGCCTGCCAGAATTTCAACGTGCCGTCGTCGTGGATCGTGTACGGCGCGTTCCCCGGCGACAACGCGAAGCCGGTTAGCGCGCCCTTGGCGGTCCCGATGCTGGCGGTGATCTTGCCGTCCGCCGTGTTAATCCAACGCAGGAAGCCGTCGCTGGAAGCGCTGACAAATTGTTGCCCGTTCGACGTGAACGCTCCGCCGGCCCCGTCGCCGCGAACGGGCGGCACGGCTTGAAGTTGTTTCCCGTCAGCCGCCTGCCACAGGCGAACGCCACCATCCTTCCCCACGCCGCCAAGAGTTTTTCCGTCCGTAGAAACTCCCAACGCGGCCACGGGCGCCGCGTGCGCGAACTCCCGCACGGCCTTGGGGGACGGGATGTCCCAAAGAAACAAATTGTTGTCCGACCCGCCGGTGGCCATCAATTCCCCGGCCGGGTTCACGGCCACGCTCAACACCAAACTCTGGTGCCCCGTCGTCCCGCCGTAACTCTGTAGTTGCTTTCCCGTGACGGCGTCCCACAGTCGCACCGTGCGGTCAAAACTGGCGGTGGCGATTAATTTCCCGTCCGGCGTTTGCCCCACGGAGTAAACGGCGTCCGTATGCCCCTTGAAAACGACCAACGGCTCCTTGTCTTGGGCCGTGGACGCCAGCGCGCCCATCAACCCGGCCAAGAGGGCGGCGGCGGTGATTCGTCGAGTGTTGGACATGGCGTGGTCTCGGGAAATGGAGTCCGGCGGCGGGAGTGGGAATTATCGCACGGCCGAGAATGCTGGTCAACCCGTCGGCCGGCGCAAGTGGGAAATCGGGACAAACGGACAGGATCAGCCAAAACGGCATTCTCCCCGTCATTCAGATTATGCCGGCTACCTGTTGCACTCCGCGCAAAGGGACGGTAAACTTCACCTTACCTCCGCGCCTTCATTACTCGCACATGATTATGGCCATGCCAAGCCTCATCCTGACCAAGACGCCCGACGGGTCCACCGCCGGCGACAAGCACATCCTGGGCAAGGATCCGACCATGATCGGCCGCGCCCCCGAAAAATGCAAGGTCGTGCTGCCGGCCAACGCGGTCAGCCGGGAGCACGCGCGCATTCTCAACGTTAACAATCAATTCTTCATCGAAGACTTGGGGAGCCGGAACAGCACGTTCCTGAACAACAAGAAGGTGGAGGGCCGGTCGAGCAGTCCGCTGAAGCACGGGGACAACATCAAGATTTGCGATTTTCTCTTCACCTTCCGGGACGAAAACTACAAGGGGGACGGGCTGGACGACCTCTTGGACGGGCCAAAAGGGCCGCCGGAACCCCCGGACGACGACGATGACGACTCGACCTCCCACACCACGGTGGAGGCGAGTTTCCAGCGCGTGCCCGCCCAGCAGTTCCTCGACACGCAGCCGAGCGAAAAGCTGCGGGCCGTGCTGGACATCAGCACCGCCCTGAGCAAGACGCTGGACGTGGAAGCCCTGATGCCGCAGATCGCGGACGAGTTGTTCAAGGTGTTCAAGCAGGCGGACCGCTGCTTCATCATCGAACAGGACGCCACCGGCAAACTGATCCCCAAGGTGTCCAAGAGCCGCCGGCCGGGCGCGAGTGAGCGGTTCAGCCGGACCATCGTGAAGAAGTGCACGGAGACGCTGGAGTCGTACCTGAGCGAAGACGCCTCCTCCGACGCGAACATGGGCTTGGCCCAGTCAATCGCGGACTTCAAGATCCGGTCCGTCATGTGCGTCGCCCTCGCCTCGCAGGACGGCCGGGCCTTGGGCGTCATCCAACTGGACAGCCAAGACCGGACCAAGAAGTTCACCAAGGACGACTTGAAACTGCTCGTGTGCGTGGCCGCCCAAGCCTCCATCGCGCTGGAGAACGCCCGGTTGCACGCGACCGTCCTCAACCAGCAAAAATTGGAAGAAGAGAACAAGGCCGCCTCCAAAGTGCAGATGGGGTTCCTGCCGCAGTCGTTCCCGCTGCTGCCGGGGTACGAGTTTTTCTCCTTCTACCTCGCGGCCCGGACCGTCGGCGGGGACTACTACGACTTCATCACCCTGCCGAACGGCCGCCAAGTGGTCCTGCTCGGGGACGTGTCCGGCAAGGGCGTCCCGGCCGCCTTGCTGATGGCCCGGCTCAGCGGGGAGGCCCGCGTGTCCATGCTCACGCAGTCGGGCGTGGCCCGGGCCATCTCGCACTTGAACGAACAACTGATGCAAGCGAACTTGGAAGACCGCTACGTGACGCTGTCCGCCGCCATTATCGACCCGGCCACGCACGAGGTGGAACTGGTCAGCGCCGGGCACCTGTCCCCGTTCGTGTACCGCGCGGCCGAGAATAAGTTCGTCAAGGTGTTCGACAAGGACTCCGGGGACTTCCCCATCGGCTGGGTGCCGAACCACGTCTACACGGCCCATAAAGTGAAACTGGAGGCCGGCGACAGCCTGATCGTCTACACGGACGGCATCGAGGACGCCCAGCCGAACACCGGGCAACGGTTCTTGGAAGACGGCGTGGTCAAGACGGTGGAGGAAGCCTTAACCCGCGGCCTGCGGCTGAGCGCCCGCGACTTGGGGACCACGGTGGTCGAGGCGGTCAAGCGCCACGTCGGCGCGCACCCGCAGTTCGACGACATCGCCTTGGTGTGCTACGGCCGGGTCCCGGCCGGGACGGAAGATTACGCGGTGCCCACCGGCCACGGCGAATCCGACACGCCGGTATGACGCCCCCGCCCAACAGGAGTATGACCCGCATGAGCGGAACGACGACCACGCCGGAGCGGCAGACCAAGGAAGAGACGCGAGTTAAGAAGCAGCCGCCGTACAACGTGATCCTGCACGACGACGACGACCACTCGTTCCAGTACGTGATCTACATGCTGAAGGAACTGTTCGCCCACCCCGAGGAGAAGGGCTTCCTCCTCGCCAAGGAAGTCCACGAGTCCGGCCGGGTGATCGTCTGCACCACGTCGATGGAGCGGGCCGAGTTCAAGCAGGATCAAATCCACGCCTTCGGCCCCGACCCGACCATCCCCCGGTGCGCGGGCTCCATGACCGCCACCATCGAGCCGGCGGAGTGACGGGGTTTCCGGGTTGTTACCCTGATAGAGCCGAGACGGCGAACCTTTTTCGCCGGGCGCCGGCCGCAATCCCCAGCCGGCCGGATCCGAAAGATTTGTGCAAATCGGTCGTGCTCGCTGGCAGAGGAGGTGGCAGTGGCAGAGGGTTTTGGCGAAATGCCAGGCCGCGGGGCTGGAAAAGGTGCCGGCCCCTTACTTCTTCTCGTTGGCCGCCAGCACGAACGTCACCCACTGCGGGAACCGGGCGTTGATGTCTTCGGGGAACGAGTGGGCCGACTGGTTCGGAAACAACTGGTTGTCCACCTTGGCCCCGGCGGCCTTGGCCCATTCGGCCCCGTTGCGCGCTTGAAGTTTGTTACCGGGGTGCTCGCGCGCCCCGCACCCGCACCCGAAGCCCCGTTGCTTCAACAGGGCGCTCGGCTCTTTAATTTGGCCGAGATTTTCGCGGTCCGACCCCGGCGACAGGACGATTGCCCCGGCGAACAGGTCGGGCCGACGAGCCGCGAGTTCAAAGCCGGTCTGGGCGCCTTGGGAAAAGCCGAACGCGATCACGCGGCCCGCCGTCACCGTCACGCGGTCTTTCACTTCCTCCAGCGCGGCCGTCACGCGGGCCAAGTCCGCCTCCGCATTTTCAGCCCAGACGAAGCGGTCGGCCCCTTTCACCTTCGTCCCGCTGACGCCGACGAAGGCCACGTTCAACTCGTTGGCCAAAGCCCGCGCGAGCGAATCTTCCGCGGCGGGGTCGACGAAGCCCGTCGGCGTCGAACCCATGCCGTGCAACCACACGATGACCGTGACCGGCTTACCCTTCTTGCGATCGTAGCCATCCGGCACGATCAATGTCGTCAACGGCGTCACGTTGGCGGCGTGGTACGCCTCGCACTGGCGCAGCCACGTCAACAGCGACGGCCACCGCCGGTCGGCCCGCACGCTCCGCAGGTCCGGGTCCCGCGCCGCCCAGTCCCCGTCCACGCCGGCGGCCAGCCCGGCTTTTTGCAGCCAGTACAGGGCGTCGTCCGGCTTGCCGGCCAGCGCGGTGTAGCAGGCCAGATTGTACAAGTCGCCCGGGCGCGTTTTGGCCGACCAGAAGTAGTACACCATCGCCTCGGCCGGCCGCTGTTCGGCCGCCGCCCGGCCGAATTCCGCGAGACGGGCGGCGGGCAGTTTGCTGACATCCACCCCGTTGACCGTGGTTCCGACGGTCGGCTCCGGCAGGTCGTACAGCGGCTTAGGCTTTTCGCCGGGGACGACTGGCGGCGGGGCCGGCAGGGGCGGTTCGCCGCCGACGGCGGGCTTCGTATTGGCGTCCCGGCCGCACCCGGCCACCAGTGCCATCGCGATGAGCAATAACCCAGTTTGAACGCGCACTGGTCCCCCTCCTGAAGCGAAGACAGCAACCAACCTGCATAATTACTTCTTCGGCTCGACCACCTTCACGCTCTTGATGAAAATATCTTCCAGCGGGGCGTCGGTGGCGAACATGCCTTTGCGGCCCGTTTCGCTGTAGCGGATCTTGTCCACCACTTCCATCCCCTCGATAACACGGCCGAACACGGCGTACTGGCCCTTGTCCAAGAACGGGTTGTCCACCACGTTGATGAAGAATTGCGACGTGGCGCTGTCGAGGACGTTCGTGCGGGCCATGGCGAGACTGCCGCGGACGTTCAGCAGGCCGTTGCCGGACTCGTTCTTGATCTGGTCCTTCGTCTTCCGCTGCTTCTGGTCGGCGTCGTACCCGCCGCCTTGGACCATGAAGTTCTCAATCACGCGGTGGAAGGTCAGCCCGTCGTAGTGCTTGTCCTTCACGTAGGCGAGGAAGTTTTTCACGGAGATCGGGGCCTTCTCCTCGTTCAACTCGATCTTGATGGTGCCCTTGGACGTTTCCATCTCGACGACGGGGTTGGCGGCGCTCATGGTGGCGGTCACTCCTGCGAGGGCCAACAGGCCCAGAACAAATTTGGCGGTCATGGAAGGTCTCCTGGTGAGGCGGCCTATTCTATAAACAGGGCCGATAAATGGCATTCCGGGCGTCTGCCCGCTTGACACGGCCCGGTGAAAGAGGGATTATCAACATTCCTCTCACTATGACTTGCACTACGTTCGAGGGGTCGCCATGCCCGTCCTCCACCTCACCGAAGCCGACGTCCGGGACCTGTTGACCATGGAACTCGCCGCCGACGCGGTCGAGGCCGGCTTCCGCAAAATGGCCTTGGAAGAGGCCTTCACCATGCCCCGGTCGCGGTGTCAGACCGACCACGCCATGCTCCACGTCCTGCCGGCCGCGTGCAAGACGATGGGCGTGATCGGGTTCAAGGCCTACGTGACCACGAAGGCCCGGCAGACGTTCCACGTCACGTTGTACGACGGCAAGACCGGGGAACTGCTCGCCCTGATCCAAGCCGATTGGCTGGGCCAAATGCGCACGGGGGCCGCCTCGGCCGTCGCCACGAAGCACTTGGCCCGGCCGGACGCCAAGCGGGCGGCGATCCTCGGGGCGGGCAAGCAAGCCCGCACGCAATTGCTCGGCGTGGCCCACGCGCGGAACCTGACCCATG